>JALYMB010000380.1 GCA_030773935.1 Actinomycetota bacterium
GAGTCGGCATGGATGTGGCCGACGCGCTGGGGTTTGCGGCGGGGTGCAGCGCCGTCTGCGTGAGCGGCCGCGGTCCCTTCGGGGCGCGGATCGCCTGAGGCACCCGGCGGCCCACCGCCTAGACCGCGGCACCCTCCGTGCCGATCGCATGGAAGCCGCCGTCGACGTGGATCAACTCACCCGAGATGCCGACCGCGAAGTCCGACAACGTGAACGCGATCGCCTTGGCCACCGGCGTCGGGTCGCTCACGTCCCACCCGAGCGGGGCCCGCCTCGACCAGCCGTCAGAGATGTGATCGAAGCCCGGGATGCCCTTGGCCGCCGTCGTCTTCAGCGGACCGGCGCTGACCGTGTTCACGCGGATACCGAACGGACCCAGGTCGCGCGCAAGGTACCTGGTGACCGACTCGAGCGCCGCCTTGCACACGCCCATCCAGTCGTAGATCGGCCATGCAACGCCGGCGTCGAAGCCGAGCGACGCGATCGCCCCCCCGCGCTCCTTCATGAGCGGCAGCATCCCTTCGGCGATCGCCTTGAGGGAATACGCACTGGTCTGGAAGGCCGTCTGCACGCTCTCCCACGGCGTGTACAGGAAGTTGCCCCCCAGCGCGTCCTGTGGCGCGAACGCGATCGCATGCAGGAACCCGTCGAGCCGTCCCCACCGAGCCTCGAGCTCGTCGTGAACCGCGTGCACCTGTGCGGGATCGTTGGCGTCCATCTCCAGGACGTCGGCCGGCGTCGGCAGCCGTCTGGCGCTCTTCTCGGTGAGGCTCATGGCCCGGCCGAACGAGGTGAGCATCACCTCGGCGCCCTCCTCCTGGCACACCCGAGCCGTGGCGAACGCGATGGATTGGGGCGTGAGCACCCCGGTGATCAGCAACCGCTTGCCTTCGAGGAGCATCGGCCCTCCACGACCTCGTCGGTGACCGAGACCCGGTCGTCCACCTGGCTCCGCAGGGTAGCACCGGGCCCTCGCCCGGCGTTTCCTCCAGGAGCCGACGTCTAGGAGGGGGCGGGCGTCGGGGACGGCCCCTCGTGGGTCACCAGGGATACCCCGCGCACACCCCACGTCGGTGCCTCGCCACTCGCCACGAACGTGATCACGTTCTGCCCGTCGGTCCGCAACACGGAAGGGGGCACGGCGAGGGTCCTCGCACCGGTCCACGCCGTGGCCGGACCCGGCGCAACGGTCCCGAGCAGCTCCCAGTTCATGTAGATCTGCAGCTCGGCCGCCTGGACATCGAAGGCATCGAACCGCAGATCCCGCAGACCCGGCTTCCCGCCCGTGCGGTACGTCACCTCATGGGGGTGTGTCGTGTCGCCACCGGGGATGTTCCCCATCTCCGGTGCACCGAACGACGCGGGCAGGACCGGCGTCTGCACCGGGTTCGCGGGGATCCGCTGCAGGATCGGCCATTCGGATGCGGCCGTGAGGGGGTAGGTGTAGAAGCTCGCACCGATGATCCCGTACTCGCGAACGGCCTGGACGAACCCGCGGGTCTCCTCGTCGTCGGATCCGTCCGCGATGCCGCCGATCACGTGGATCGGGACCTGATCGGTGCCGACCTCCCGGCGGATGATCGCGATGTTCCTCGACGTGTAGGAGCGCGCGCCCTCGAGTCCCGACACGCGCCACGAGTAGTAGGTCATGGGCAGGAACACGTCGTAGAGACCCGCGACGTTCGCGTACGGGAAGCCCGGCCAGTAGTCGGGGTTGCGTTCCATCGCGCGGGGTGAGGCGATGATCGCCCCGAGGGGATAGTCCCCAGCCGCGTCGCGCAGCCGCGCCGACAGCTCCACCATGCGCGCCGACCGCAGGGCGGGGTCCTGGACCTCCGGGGACTCGATGTCCAGTCCGAACGCGTCGAAGCCGTCTCCCCGCGCCGTGCGGAACCCGATCGCCGCCATCGACATGCGGAAGTCCCGCTCCGTATCGGCGAAGCCCGGTAGGTACCATGCCACGACGTCCATGCCGTAGTCGTGGGCGGCATCGACGAACCGCTCCGTCCTCGTCGGGTACACGAAGGGCGACGGCCTGTTGAAGTTGGACGTCTCCAGGTACAAGGTCCGGACGCCGCGCGAGGCCATCCCGGCGACGGCCGCACTCGGCGAGGACCACGAGGAGTCGTAGATGTCGATCCACGTTCCCATGCCCTGGAAGGCGGAGATGTCGCCTCCGGTGCGCGGCGGCAGGGCGGGAGCCAGCGTGGGAGCCGAGGAGGCCTGACGGGGATCCGCACCCCTCCGGATCGCTGCGTCCCGGTTCTGGGAGGCCACCGCGATGGTCGCGAGGATCGCGCCGATGAGGCCGACCGCCGCCAGGCCGAGGAGGGGTCGGGGGGCGGATCGGGGCAGCCGCATCGCATCCAGGC
>JALYMB010000381.1 GCA_030773935.1 Actinomycetota bacterium
GGGCTCGATCACCCGATCCACCGGGTTCTCACGGTCGATCGATCCGCCCGAGCCCGGGCTGCCGGGGACCGAGACACCGCCGGCCGAGCCGTCGGATCCGTCGCCGGCGGTGCCGCCTTCGCCGGGCATGACGCTGCTCGCGTTCGCGCAGGCCGCGAGGGCGAGCGGGATGATCACGAGGCCGAGGATCACGCGGTGGAGACGGTGCATCGCCGTTCCTTCCGGGTTGGAGTTCCGGCTTGGACGGCGGGTCGTGCGGGGCGGGTTCCCGGCCGGCGGAAACCCTCGTCCGAGGCTGCTCGTATACTGCCGCGGTGACCGTGCTAGGCGGGGAGCCAGCGGTGCCCTGTACCCGCAATCCGCTCTAGCGGGGCTGAATCCCCGTCCGAGGCCCGGATGGTCCGGGGCAGCTCTGGGCACGGAGCGTTGAT
Source organism: Actinomycetota bacterium (assembly GCA_030773935.1). Taxonomy (GTDB): domain Bacteria; phylum Actinomycetota; class UBA4738; order UBA4738; family HRBIN12; genus JALYMB01. The sequence continues at coordinate 432 of JALYMB010000381.1, forward strand.
GGTCTGGTCCCACGTGACGTCGGTCCGCGAACCCGGTCAGATCCGGAAGGAAGCAGCCGTAAGCGGTCGCCGGCGGGTGCCGTGGGTTCGCCTGGCCGGAGCTACCGATCCAGGAGGCGCCCGAGCCGCTCGTGGTCGACGGCGGGTGCACGGTCACACCGTCTCCTCCCGCGAGCGCGGGAGGGTGTGAGGGGGAGCAGTGGCGGAGGAGAAGCAGCACCAGGCGCTCTATCGCCGGTACCGGCCGCAGACGCCGGCCGAGGTCCTGGGGCAGGACCACGTCGTGCGCGCACTGACCGGGGCGATCCGCGAGAACCGTCTGCATCACGCCTTCCTCTTCTGCGGCCCTCGTGGGACCGGGAAGACCTCCACCGCGCGGATCCTGGCCAAGATGGTGAACTGCGAGAGCGGACCCACCGCTGAGCCGTGCGGCACGTGCACGCAATGCGTGGCGGTGCGGGAGGGGCAGCACCTGGACGTCGTGGAGATCGACGCCGCGAGCCACGGCGGGGTGGAGGACGCCCGCGAGCTGCGCGAGCGCGCTCCCACCGCTCCCGCGATGGGCCGCGAGAAGGTCTACATCATCGACGAGGCGCAGCGGCTGTCCCGCGAGGCGTTCGATGCGCTGCTCAAGGTCTTCGAGGAACCCCCACCCGGCGTTCGCTTCGTCCTTGCGACCACGGAGCCCCACAAGATGCCGGCAACGATCATCGGTCGCTGCCAGCGGTTCGACTTCCGCCGCATCACCATGGAGCAGCTCGCGGCTCACCTGCAGACGATCGCCGCCGCCGAAGGCGTAGCTCTCGCGGAGTCGGCCGCCGCCGCCATCGCGCGCCACTCGGAGGGCAGCGCCCGCGACGCCCTCTCACTCCTCGATCAGGCCAGCGTCATGGGCGGCGAGACCGTCGACGACGAGGTCATCGCTGCGCTCTTGGGTGCGCCCCGGGCCGAGGTTCAGCACGAGCTTGCCGACGCGGTGGCGGTGGGCGATGCCCGCACCGCCTTCGAGATCGTGAACCGCCTGGTCCAGGACGGCCAGGACCTGCGCAACGTGACCGCCGAGACCCTGGCGCACTTCCGCAACCTGCTGCTGGTGCAGACGGCGCCCGGCCAGGACGATCTGCTGGACGTGGCGGCGGACCGCTACGAGCACCTCCGCGCGCAGGCCGCCAAGTTCACCTCGCCCGAGCTCGCTCGCGTCATCGAGCTGCTGCTCGCCGCCCAGAACGACATGCGCTGGACCACGAGCCCACGTCTCAGCCTCGAGCTGGCCCTCGTCCGCGGCACGCTCCCCGAGGCCGACCCCAACCCCGCGGGCCTCGTCGCCAGGATGGAGCGTCTGGAGCGCCTCGCGAACCTGGACGTCGCAACGGGTCCGCCGCAGCCGAAGCCCGCCGCGCCCACGAAGCCCCCGAGCCCAGCCGACGACCACACCCCCGTGGAAACAGCCGTGGAGCCGCCGTCCCCACAGGAGGCCGTCGCCGAGCCAGCGGAGCGGGGCTCAGCGGCGCGCGCGCCCGACCAGCAGGAACCTGCGACGGACCGCGGATCCGCGCGCGCCGATGCCTCCCC
>JALYMB010000382.1 GCA_030773935.1 Actinomycetota bacterium
GGACACGCGCCGGGTTCATGACCGGGCCGTCCACGCAGGCTCGAAGGTTGTCGTAGCCGGTACCGTCCTTGCGCGCGACCGGTACGACACACGAGAAGCACAGACCCACGCCGCAGCCGAACGCCTCCTCAACCGCCACCTGAGCCGGGATCTTCCGGTCACGGCAGAAGGCGGCGATCCGCTCGAGCGTTCGGACCGGCGCGGCCGCATAGATCACCTCGGTGCCGCAACGCTCGACCATGTCGGGAAGGGCGTCCATTGCGACGCCGCGCTCTCCCGCGGAGCCGTCCGCCGTCATGATCGTGATGGACTGTGACAACCGCTTGCCCTCGATGGGCTTGAACACCCGGTCGAGGTTCTCGGCGCCCACGATCATGTCCACCCGTTTGTGGCGCGCCTTCAGCTCCTGCGCCAGGAAGTACAGGGACGCGGCGCCGTGCCCCTCGGCGATCAGCAGACAGTTGGTGAGCCGCTTCGGATACGCGAAGGACTTCCCGAGCGGTCCGATCACGTCGAGGAACTCGTGGGCCCCGGCCTGCGCGAGCCACCCGGTGCCCGGACCGTCGGCGTGGATCGCGAACTCGAGCGTCCCGGCCCATCCCCCGCGACGAGAGGCCTGATGGATCGAGAAGTGGCGCCGCAGCACGAACTCCCGCCCCTTCGGCATCCCGACGGCGAGGAATTGACCCGGACGTGCACGCTCGGCGATCTCGGGCGCCACCAGGGTCAGGACGTGGTAGGCCCCGAGCCGCCGCGTGGACAGGATCTCTGCCCGGACCCGCCTCACCTGTCGCTCCCGTGGCCGACGGCAACCGCCTCGTCGAGTTCCAGACGCACCTGGATCGGGGCCGCCGCAGCGGCCTCGTGATACTCCTGGATCGTGCGCGGCTCGGTGGGCCCGCCCCGCAGCGCCTCGATGCCCCGGACGGCGGCGAACACCCCCGGCAGCGTCGTGATGCAGGGTACACCCGCCGCGGCAGCGGCGGTCCGGATGAAGTAGCCGTCGCTGCGGGCACCGCGGCCGAACGGTGTGTTCACGATCAGGTCCACCCGGCCGGCGCGGATCAGATCGACCACCGAGGCGCCCCCCTCGCTCACCTTCCGCACGCGTTCCACGGGGATGCCGGCGCGCTGGAGGACACCGGCGGTCCCGCCGGTCGCCAGCAGACGGAAGCCGAGATCGGCCAGGCGCTTGGCCGGAAAGACGATGGCGCGCTTGTCCCGGTTCGCAACGCTCACGAAGACCGTGCCCGAGGTCGGAACCGACGAGCCGGATGCCACGAGCGCCTTCGCGAGGGCAACGCCCGGATCGGCGTCGATCCCCATCACCTCGCCGGTGGACCTCATCTCGGGGCCCAGGATCGTGTCCACGCCGGGGAACCTGCCGAACGGCAGCACGGCCGCCTTCACGCTGGTGTACGGGAGGTGACGGTACCGCCGGGGATCGGTGGGCACCAGTCCCTCGGTGCGGAGCTGGTCGATCGTGCGTCCCGTCAGGACCAGCGTCGCGATCTTGGCGAGGGAGGTGCCGATCACCTTGGAGACGAAGGGAACCGTGCGCGAGGCGCGCGGGTTGGCCTCCAGGACCCAGACGCGCTCGTCCTTCACCGCCAGCTGCAGGTTCAGCAGACCGTGCACGCCGAGGCGGTGCGCGAGCCTGCGGGTGATGTCCTCCACCTCGTCGAGCTCCCCGTCCGACAGGGTGGGCGGTGGGATCGCGCAGGACGAGTCGCCGGAGTGCACGCCCGCCTCCTCGATGTGCTCCATCACGGCCCCCACGAACACCTCGGTCCCGTCGCACACGGCGTCGACATCCACCTCGATCGCACCTTCGAGGAAGCGATCGATCAGGACCGGGTGGTCGGGTGACGCCGCCGCGGCCGTCGCCACGAAGGCCTCCAGATCCTCGGGGTCGTACACGATCTCCATCGCGCGACCGCCCAGCACGTACGACGGGCGGACCACCACCGGGTAGCCGATGCGACCGGCGATCTCGCGCGCCTCCGTCAGGGTGCGCGCCTCGCCGTGGGGCGGAGCGGCGATCTGCAACTCCGCGAGGATCTGCGCGAACTTCCCCCGGTCCTCGGCGAGATCGATCGCGTCCGCCGACGTGCCGAGCACCGCGTAGCCCTCCTCCTGCAGCGTGCGCGCGAGCTTCAGCGGGGTCTGGCCTCCGAACTGCACGATCACCCCCACGGGCCGCTCCGCCCGGCACACGGCCAGCACGTCCTCGGCCGTCAGCGGCTCGAAGTACAGCCGGCTGGACGTGTCGTAGTCGGTGGAGACCGTCTCGGGGTTCGAGTTCACCATCACCGACTCGAACCCGGCGTCCTCCAGCGCGAACGCCGCGTGCACGCAGGCGTAGTCGAACTCGATCCCCTGGCCGATCCGGTTGGGGCCGGCCCCCAGGATCATCACGCGGGGACGGGCCGCCGGGCGAACCTCGTCCTCCTCCTCGTAGGTGGAGTAGTGGTACGGCGTGCGGGCGGGGAACTCTCCGCCGCAGGTGTCCACTGTCTTGAAGACGGGCTGTACTCCGAGGGCGTCGCGCCGATCGCGCACCGCAGCCTCGGTGGTCCCCGTCGCCGCGCCCACCCGTGCGTCCGACAGACCCAGGCGCTTGGCCTCGAGGAGATCGTCGGCGCCCAGGTCCGCCAACCGCCGCCCGGCGAGGGCGCTCGAGCCCTCGACGACCTGGGCGATCTGATCGACGAACCACGGATCGATCATCGACGCCGCGGCCACGGTCTCCACGCCGTACCCGGCGACCAGGGCCTCCTCCACCAGGTGCAGCCGCCGCTCCCCCGGCACCGCGAGCCGCCTGAGCAGATCCGCATCCGGCGCGCCCTCTGCGCCCAGGTCGAACCCGGCTTTCTCCAGACCGCGCCACGCCTTGCCCAGAGCCTCCTTGAAGGTCCTGCCGATCGCCATGACCTCCCCGACCGACTTCATCGTCGAGCTGAGGACCGGGTCGGCCTCGGGGAACTTCTCGAACGCGAACCGCGGGATCTTCACCACGACGTAATCGAGGGTGGGCTCGAACGCGGCCGGCGTCTCGCCCGTGATGTCGTTCGTGACCTCGTCGAGCCGGTACCCCACGGCGAGCAGGGCAGCGATCTTGGCGATGGGGAACCCCGTGGCCTTGGACGCGAGCGCCGAGGAGCGCGAGACGCGCGGGTTCATCTCGATCACCACCATGCGGCCGTCCGCGGGATCCACCGCGAACTGCACGTTGGAGCCGCCGGTCTCGACGCCGATCGCCCGGATGCAGCGGATCGCGGCGTCGCGCATGTCCTGGTACTCGCGGTCGGTCAGGGTCTGCGCGGGCGCCACCGTGATCGAATCGCCGGTGTGCACCCCCATGGGGTCGACGTTCTCGATCGAACAGATGATCACCGCGTTGTCGGCGTTGTCGCGCATCACCTCCAGCTCGAACTCCTTCCAGCCGGCGATCGACTCCTCCACGAGGATCTCGTGGACCGGCGAGATCTCCAGCGAGCGCTTCGCCAGGGTCGCGAGCGACTCCCGGTCGTGGGCGAAGCCGCTGCCGCCACCTCCGAGCGTGAACGAGGGTCGAACGATCACGGGATAGCCCAGGTCCTCGCCGATCGCGAGCGCCCGGTCCGGCGAAAGCGCGATCCCGGCGCGCGGCACCTCGAGCCCCGCCTCAAGCATCGTCCGGCGGAACGCGCTCCGATCCTCGGCTCTGTGGATCGCGTCGGGCGTGGCTCCCACCATCTCGATGCCGAGCCTGTCCAGGTCGCCGGACTCCGCCAGCGCCACGCTCGCGTTCAGGCCGGTCTGTCCGCCGAGGGTCGGCAGCAGCACATCCGGGCGCTCACGTTCCAGCACCGCCAGGATCGATGCGGGCGTGAGCGGCTCGATGTAGGTCCGATCGGCGAACTCTGGGTCCGTCATGATCGTCGCCGGGTTGGAGTTCACCAGCGCCACCTGGTACCCCTCGCGCCGCAGCGCCTTGCACGCCTGTGTCCCCGAGTAGTCGAACTCGCAGGCCTGTCCGATCACGATCGGCCCCGAACCGATCACCATGATCTTGCCGATGTCCGTGCGACGGGGCATCAGGCCGCCCCCTGCATCAGCGCCCGGAAATCGTCGAACAGGTACCGTGAATCGTGCGGGCCTGGCGCCGCCTCCGGGTGGTACTGAACGCCGAAGGCGGGGACGTCCAGGCACCGCAGCCCTTCGAGCGTGCCGTCGTTCAGGTTCCAGTGCGTGAGCTCCACGGCCCCGTGACCGGAGTGAACCGCGGAGCCGTCGCGTCGCCACGACTCCGGATCCACCGCGAACCCGTGGTTGTGGCTCGTGATCTCGACCGCCCCGGTCCGCAGGTTCTTCACGGGCTGGTTCACCCCGCGGTGGCCGAACTTCATCTTGTAGGTCCGGCCTCCGAGCGCGTGGGCCAGCAG
>JALYMB010000383.1 GCA_030773935.1 Actinomycetota bacterium
CGCGACCGCCTCCTCCGACAGCCGTCACTTCGGTCCCGTCCGGCGCGACGAGCTGACGGCGAAGGTGCTGTTGATCTACTGGCCGCCCCCACGCCGCCGCCTGCTGTAAGCGCGAGTCGCACGGCGCCTCCCGGCACGCCCGGCCGGGGCTCCTCAAGTCGGCCAGCCGGTCCTACGATTGTGATGGTGCGGCCGAGCAGCGGCGGCATGTCAGGAGGCTACGTCCGGCTCATGGACCCATGGATCCCACCCCGTCCCGATCAGGATGGGCAGGCCGCCTGGCTCCGGCAGCTGCCGATCCTGCCGGCTCCGCCCCCTTCTCCCCTCCCGCGTCCGGCCCGCCGCCGGCGGCGTGTCACCGCGATCGTCGCGCTCCTCGCCGCGATCGCGCTCGTCGCCTCCAGCGCGCTTGTCGGTGGACCGGCCCGCACCCCGACGCCGCAGAGCCGTTCGGGTCCGCGATACACCTTCATCGAGACCGTCGGGGGAAAGCCCGTTCGCTGGAACCCCTGCGCGCCCATCCACTACGTCGTGAACGACGAGCTGGCCGGGTATCCGGATCCGCTCGCGGACACGCAGGAGGCCGTGCAACGGGTGTCCGAGGCCACCCGGATCGACTTCGTCTTCGACGGCGAAACCGACGAGGAGGCCGCGCCTGGCCGCTCCGTGTACCAGCCCGATCGGTACGGCGACGAGTGGGCGCCGATCCTGATCGCCTGGACCGACCCCGACGACTCGCCCATCCAGTTCGAGCGTGGTGACGACGTCGCGCTGGGGGTGGCGAGCCCGGAGTCTCCGACGCAGGGCCGATTCGACGTCTTCGTGAGCGGGTGGGTGGCGCTGAACGCCGACTATCGGGGGCCGGGTGGGTTCGAGACGCCCTCGGCGGTCGGCCTCACGATCCAGCACGAGCTGGGTCACGTGATGGGGATGGGCCACACGAAGGTGTACGGGGAGCTGATGCAGGGCTCCGGCGGCGGTGCGTTGGATTGGGGCGAGGGCGACCTTGAGGGTTTGGCGCAGCTCGGTCGAGAGGCGGGCTGCCTGACCACCCCGGACCCCGCTCGCCACTGAGGCGATGTGCAGCATGTGCACCCGACGGTTGCCCGTTCCGACGGTCCTGAGCTAGGATTTTGCAGCTGCACATGATCTGCACACGGTGCTACGGCCTCGTGGCGGCGATGATCCCCGACCGCCTCTGCTGTCCGGACCTCTGACCCGGGCGCCGCGTCAGCGAGCCCACCCCTCCCGCACCGTTCCTCGAACCCCAGGAGGTCCACCCATGGATGTCATCACCCGCACCGTCGATGCCCGCGGTCAGTCCTGCCCAGGCCCGCTCGTCTCCCTCGCCAAGGCGTTGAGGGATGCGCAGCGCGGCGACCTCTTCGAGCTGCTGGCCACCGACGCCGGCTCTCGCTCCGACGTGCCGAGCTGGGCCACGCTGACCGGCAACGAGCTGCTGGAGACCGGCGAGGACGCCGGCACCTACCGCTACGTGATCCGGAAGGTGTGAGCGCGATGGCCACCGAGCTCACGGATCTGCTGGACGAGGCGCAGGCCGCCGCCGAACCCGGCATCAACAAGCAGAACAAGATCACGATCATCTCCTGGGGCGGCGATCTCGACCGCATCTGGCCGACGTTGATCCTGTCGACCACCGCGGCCGCATCCGGCATGGAGGCGAGCGTGTTCTTCACGTTCTGGGGGCTGTTCGCGTTGGTGAAGCCCGGCACCCGCATCACCGGCGACAACTGGATGCAGAAGATGCTGTCCATGATGAACCCGGGCTCGCCGGGCAAAGCCAAACTGTCGAAGCTGTCCTTCGCCGGCGCGGGCGGCGGCATGATGAAGAAGCTGGCGAACGACTACAAGACGCCGCTGCCGAGCGAGCTGATCGAGACCGCGAAGGATCTGGGCGTGAAGCTGATCCCGTGCCAGATGACGATGGACCTGCTGGGTCTCAAGCGAGAGGACATGATCGACGGTCTCCAGGAGCCGATCGGCGCCGCCACCGCGCTGCTCGAGATGAAGGAGAGCGCGATCCAGCTGTTCATCTGATCCGCGGACTCTCGCGGTCACCGGGCCGCGCGGCGAGCGGTGATGTTCAGGCGGACGTAGTCGATCGTGCCGGCGGGCAGCCGGATCGCGACCTCGTGCACGAACCGCCGCCGCTCGTCCTCGCGCATCCCTTGCACGTGGTCGCCCAGGATGATCGTGGCCAGGTACGGCTCCAGATCCGAACGGTCGAGCGACGTCGGCTCCTCCTGCAGCCAGGTCTCGGCGTGGGTGAAGCCGGCTGCCTCCAGGCGAGCGCGGGTGTCCTCGGGACCGGCGTAGTGCTTGCGCCCCTCGAAGCTCTCGCCCATGTCGCGCAGCGCTGCCTCCACCGCGGCGATGTTGCCGCTGCCACCGCACTGCGCGACGAGCTGCGCGCCCGGGCGCATCACTGAGGCGAGGTTCCCGAACAGCCGGTCGTGGTCGGGGATCCAATGGAAGGTCGCGGTCGAGAGCACGGCGTCCACCGGTGTGTGGACCGGCAGGGGCTCCTGGAGGTCGGCCACGACGTAGGTGA
>JALYMB010000384.1 GCA_030773935.1 Actinomycetota bacterium
CGCGGCGCCGTCACGACGTCGACCGTGTGCGCCGCCCGGACCCACGACCGGTGATCGCGGTACCACTCCACGGTGCGCGCGAGGCCCTCGTCGAACGCCACCTCGGGTGTCCAGCCCAGGGAGAGGAGACGCTCTGCGCCCACGCCGTAGCGGAAGTCGTGGCCGGGGCGGTCGGGGACGAACGTGATCAGGTCCGGCGAGGCTCCCGCCAGCGCGCAGATCCGTCGCGCAAGCTCGAGGTTCGCCAGCTCGTGGCCGGCACCGATGTTGTAGACGACGCCGGGCTCGCCACGTTCCAACACGGCGATCGCCGCCCGCACCCAGTCCTCCACGAAGAGGAACTCGCGGCGCTGCGAACCGTCGCCGTAGACGGGAACCGGCCTGTCCTCCAGCGCGTTCAGCGCGTAGGTGGGCACCACCCGCTCGATCTCGCGCGGGCCGTACGCGTTGGTGCCGCGCACGACGGTGATCGGCGCGCCGTAGGTGGCGTGATACGCCTGGCAGAGCAGATCGGCGGCGGCCTTGCTCGCCGCGTACGGGCTCCGCGGCCGCATCGCGTCGTCCTCGTCGAACGACCCACCGCCGGGATCGCCGGGCCCGTACACCTCGTCGGTGGAGACCATGAGCATCCGGGTACCGTGCTCCCGCACCGCGTCCAGCACCACCTGTGTGCCCATCACGTTCGTCGCCAGGAACTCCGCGGGGTCGTCGATGCTCCGGTCCACGTGCGACTGCGCGGCGGCATGGATCACGCGGTCCGCCGCGGCGACCAGCGGTCCCACCGCGGCGGCGTCCTTCACGTCGCCGCGCAGGAACGTGAGCCGTGCGTCGCCGTCGTGCTGCTCGAGGTTCGCGAGGGTGCCGCCGGCGCTCAGCCGGTCCAGCACCGCGACGTGCGTGTCCGGCTCGGCCAGCAACGCATCGACCAGATGCGACCCGATGAAGCCCGCGCCGCCGGTGACCAGCACGTGTCGCTCCATCGCGCGAGTCTACCCACGGGCCGTCTCCCGGGCCCGGTGCAGGGTGGCGGCGGTGGCGCGCGCGGTCGCCTCCCAGGTGAAGCCCGAGACCCGGGCGACGCCCGCCGCCGCCAGGTTGTCCAGGAGGTCACGGTCCTGGAGCATCCGCTCGAGCGCCTCGGCGATCGCGTCGGTATCGTCCGGGTCCACCAGTTCGGCGGCGTCGCCCGCCACCTCGGGCAGCGACGAGACGTTCGAGGTGAGCACCGGCAGGCCCGCCGCGAACGCCTCCATCACCGGGAACCCGAAGCCCTCGTACCGGGAGGGATACACCATCAAGGTGGCGCCGGTCATCAGGGCCACCTTGTCGGCCTGGCTCACGTACCCGGTGCGGATCACGCGCGACCGCACGCCCGCCGGCAGAGCGGCGATCGAGTCGTCGAGCTGCTGGACCGCCTGCGGGAACCAGCGCACCGGGCCACCCGCGATCACCAATGAGACGTCGTCGAGTCCTCGCAGCCGCCCGAACGCCCGAACGAGCCGCTCGAGGTTCTTCCTCGGCTCGATCCCACCCACGAACAGGGCGTACGGACCCGAGATCTCGAACCGGCGCCGCACGTCGGCGACGACCGGCTCGGGTGCGGGCCGGAACGCGTGGGCGTCCACACCGTGGTGGATCGCGTCGATCCGGTCGGGATCGACCCCGTACAGCTCGCGGAGGTCGTCCCGGGCGCTGACAGAGGGGACGATGAGGCGAGCGGCCCTCGCGAGCCACGCCTCGAATCGGTGCAACCATCCGGCGTTCATATGCGGCGCGGTCTCGGGGAACTTGCGGAACGCCAGGTCGTGCACGACCAGCACCACACCCGGGCTCGAGGTGGCCGGTGGCAGGAAGTTCGTGGCCAGCAGCACGTCGAAATCGACGAACCGCTCGATCCGCGGCTCGCCCAGACGGCCCGACAGCGACTCGAACACCCGCCGCGGGATCCGCGACGCCTTCTCCTGAAGACCCGGCACACCGGGGAAGAGAGGATGCGGACGCAGCAGTCCCTTCGCATGCAGGTACCACGCCGTGATCTCGTCGACGGGATCGGCACTGGGCAGCGCCCGAAGGAGGTGGGTCGTGTAGTGACCCACGCCCGTCTTGCGCGCCTCCAGCGCCGGCCTCGCGTCGACGACGACCCTCATGGACGGCTCAGGCTAGTCGACTTCGATGCGGGACTGGTCGCCCACGATCAAGCGGTACGTGCCGCCGCCCCCCGAGTGCCGCACCTCGGCGCTGCGGCCGAGGATCGAGCCCGTGAGTCCCCGCACGCCCTCGATCGTGCAGGCCTCCATCACGATCGAGTCCTGGATGCCGGACCGGACGACGCGGCACCCGCGCTCCAGCGAGACGTTCGGCCCGATGGTCGACTCGTCCACGATCGTGTCCGGGCCGATCACCACAGGACCGAGCACCGTGCTGCGGGTGACCTTCGCGCCACGCGACACCACCACCGCCCCCTCCAGGACGG
>JALYMB010000385.1 GCA_030773935.1 Actinomycetota bacterium
CCAGGGACCGGTCAGGGTGCGGCGCCGGCTCCGGGCCGTGCCGGGTCCGTCGCCGGGGACACATGGATCACGAACGCCTCGGTCGCAAGCCCCTTCAGCGAGAGGTGGCGTCGCTCGAGACCCTTCGTCACCAGCTCGCTCTGAGTCATCGCATCCTCGGTGACGAGCACCTCGCCGGGCCCGGCCTGCGCGGCCAGGTGCGCGGCGACGTTGATCGGATCGCCGAATGCCGTGAACTCGCTCGAGGCTCCATTGGACACCATCCCCACGAACGTCGTCCCCGTGTGCACGCCGGCGCCCAGGGGCAGCCACGGGCCGTCCGGATCGGCGTGACCCGTCGCACTGAGCAGCTCCTCCGCCGCATGGACCGCCGCGCCCGCGTGGTTCGCGCCCGTCAGCATCGGCAGGAAGAAGCCGACGACCTCGTCACCGACGAACTTGTCCAGGATCGCGTCGTTCGCCTGGAGCACCGTGTTCGCAGTCGTGTAGAACCGCTGCATCAGGTGGGTGAACTCCATGGTGCCCACACGCCGGGCAAGGTCGCTGGAGCGGCGGACGTCCGCGAACAGGAACGAGATCTCCACCTCGGCGCCGCTCACGTCCTGATCCTCGAGCAGGAGGATGCATCGGGTGCAGATGCCGGGATGCTTCTGCCAGGGCGCGAAGCCCAGGCGACCGAAGATGAAGCGCCCCGGTCCGGCGAACGGAACGGAGCACATCTTGCAACGAGGGCTCGACGGCACCAGCCGGAACAGCCGCCGGCCCCGGAGCAGAAGGGGATGCGTGCCGTCCAGGTACGCCCGCCACTCGTCCTCCTGCGTCGCGAACTTCTTCATGCCCGCCGGGCCTCGCCGGGGAACGCCGTGGCCGTCATGTCCTGCGTGTCCATCACCAATGCCGCCGCGATGAGCTCCGCCATCGCCGGGTTGAACGGCCGAAGCGCCACGGAGGCCACGCGCATCATCGCCCGAGGCACGTGCTTCACCGCCCCGCCACGACCGGGGTCCTGCCGGTACCGCTCGACCAGCTCGCTCATCGTGAGGTTGTCGGGGCCGATCGCCTCGACCGCCTGGCCTCGCCGCTCCGGATCCGTCATCGCCCGTTCGACGATCTTCGCCACGTCCTGCACCGACACGAAGTTGATCGGGTTCTCGCCCCGGCCGAACACCTGGGTCCTGCCCTTCTGCACCAGCGGCTCGCACAACACCCGTATCCACGTCTCCAGGTACGCGGTGGGGCGCACGAACGTCCACGCGAGGCCGCTCGCGCGCAGCTCCTGCTCGGCGGCATGCTTCATGCGGTACAGCTGGATGGGGTGGTCGGGGGCCGCGCCGTGCACCGACATCAGCACGACGTGCTCGGCGCCGGCCTCGCGGGCGGCGGCGAACAGCGTCCGGTTCCCCTCCAGGTCGACGCTGCGGGCCGTCTGGCCGCGGGTCGGGCCGAAACCGGTGACGGCCGAGACCACCGTGCGCACGCCCCGGACCGCCTCCGCCGCGTCGGCCGGCGAGCGGATGTCGCCCACCATGACCTCGACGCCGTCGAGTATGCCCGTGTCCTTCCTCGTCAGCACGCGGACGGACAGCCCTCGCTGCACCAGCCGGGGCACGAGCACGCTGCCCAGCGTGCCGGTCCCGCCCGCGACCAGGACCGTGGGGCGGCCACCCGCTCCTGGATCGCGCGCCGGAGCCGCCTCGACCGCTTGACTGAGAGCCTGCATGCGCGCCTCCTCCCGCGGCGGACCGGCGGGTCGCTCCGGCCGGCGTCGCTGGGACCGTGTCGGTCATTGTCCCTCTCCGGCCCGGCCCCGTGCTCAGTGATATCTCGCCGGCTCGTGACCACGGAGTAACCTCCGAGCCGGAACCGAAGGACCGAGGGAGACCGTGGAACCAGAGGGAACGCCAGCGCCGGCCCAGGCCCTCCGGTCGCTCCGCGCTCTGGCCGAGGTCGAGGATGCTCTGGCCGACGCGACCACGCTCGACGACCTCTACGAGACCGCGTTGGCCTCCCTCTCCTCGCTACTGGGCGTCGAACGTTCAGCCCTCCTGCTGAGGGACCCCGACGGGGTCATGCGGTTCAAGGCGCAGCGAGGGTTGTCGGCCGGGTACCGGACGGCCGTCGAGGGCGACGATCCGTGGAGGACCGACGAGACGGATCCGACGCCGGTGCTCGTCCCCGACGTCTCACGCGAGGAACGCCTCCGGCACCAGCTCCCCACGCTGCGAGACGAGGCGATCGCGGCGATCGCCTTCATCCCGCTCGTCGCGCGGGGTCACACCCTGGGCAAGCTCATGGTCTACGACGCCGCCCCGCATGAGTTCGACGAGCTCGAGGTCGAGGTCGCGCTGACGGTGGCGCGGCACGTGGCGTCGGGCGTCGAACGCCTCCGGCAGGAGCGGAAGCTCAAAGCCCAGTACGCGATCGCCGGCGCGCTGGCGGACGCCGCGGACGTGGACGTCACCATCGGGCAGGTCCTCAAAGGTCTGATCGAGACGACCGGATGGAGGTTCGGCGCGGTCTGGCGGCTCGAGAACGATGGGGCGTCGCTGCGGTGCATCCAGACGTGGACCGATCCCGAGCGACCGGCCCCACGTTTCGATCAGATGACCAGGGAGCTCGTGTTGACCCCCGGGGTCGGGTTGCCCGGGACCGTGGCGACGGAGGGCAAGCCCATCTGGCTCATCGACGCGCCCGCGCACCCCAACTTCCCCCGGTGGAAGGTGGCCCTGGAGGAGGGGCTCCACGCCGCCGTGGGCGTCCCGATCGAGCTGAACGGACAGATCGTCGCGGTGATGGAGATGCTGACCGACGACGCTCGATCCTCCGACTCGGATCTCCTGGATCTGGTCGAGGCGACGGGACGGCAGATCGGACAGGTACTGGAACGGCGGCGGGCCGAGCGCGAGTCGTTGCAGGGCCAGGAGATGAGGACCGCGTTGTTCGAGGCCGCACTCGATGCGGTCCTGACGATGGATCACGAGGGCCGGCTCATCGACATGAACGTCGAGGCGGAGCAGATGTTCGGACACGTGCGGTCGGACGCGATCGGCCGCACCATCGCCGAGCTCGTCATCCCCGCGCGGCTCCGCGACTCCCATCGCAGAGGGCTGCGGCGGTACCTCGAGACGGGGGAGGGAAAGGTCGTCGGCCGCCGGATCGAGATCACCGCGATGCGAGCGGATGGATCGGAGTTCCCGGTCGAGCTCGGGATCGCACGGGCCGGTATGAGCGAGCCGCCGGTGTTCACGGGCTTCGTACGGGACATCACCGATCGCAACCGGCGTGAGGGCGCTCTCCGGGTGCTCGCCCGTGCCGGGATCGCCCTCGGGTCGTCTCTGGACGCCGAGCGGACGTTGAACGCGGTCGCGGAGCTCGCCGTCCCCGACCTCGCCGACCTCAGCGCCGCCTACATCCTGGAGACCGACGGCTCCATCCGCCGCCTCCGGCTGCGCAGCGCGGACGCCGGCAGCGCCCACATCCTCGCCGCCGTGGAGGCCGCCCCTCAGCTCGATCCCACGGCGACGAGCGGCGTCCCCGAGGTCCTTCGGACCGGCCGGCCCGCCTTCTACCCCGAGGTCACGGCCGAGATCCTCGCCGCCGACGCCGCGGACCCGGCCGGGCAGCAGCAGCTGCTCGAATCTCTGGATGTCCGCTCGTGGATGTGCCTTCCGCTCCGGGCTCGAGGACGCACGATCGGGGCGGTGTCGTTCGTCGCGACGGGCCGGCATCGCTACGACCAGACCGACCTGAGCCTCGCGACCGATATCGCCGCGCGCGCCGGGCTTGCGCTCGACAACGCGGTTCTCTACCGAGACAGGGATGAGATCGCCAGCACGCTCCAACGCCGGTTGTTGCCGCCGAGCCTTCCCGAGGTGCCGGGGGTCGAGGTGGCGGTGCGGTACGTGCCCGCGGGGCGGATGGAGCTCGTGGGCGGCGACTTCTACGATCTGTTCCGGGTCGGCGAGAACAAGTGGTTCATCCTGGTCGGGGATGTCTGCGGCAAGGGCACGGCGGCCGCGGCCGTCACCGCGGTGGTCCGGCAGGCCGTCCGCGCGTGCGCCCTGAAGGGGGACGGCCCGGCCGATGCGCTTCGGTCCGTGAACGAGCTCCTGCTGCTCGACGACGAGATCTTCACGACGGCCTGCGTGGCGGAGCTGTGGAGCGATGCAGACGGCGTGCGGCTCGTGCTGGCGGCGGCGGGGCACCCCCTCCCCCTCATGGCGGACGCCGAAGGACACGTGCAGACGATGGGGGAACCCGGATCCCTGCTAGGCGCCTTCGACGACGTCTCGTTCACGGAGCACCGTTTCGAGCTTCCGCCGTCGTCGGTGCTCCTGATGTACACCGACGGCGTCTCCGAACACCATCGAGACGACGGAGAGCTGTTCGGCGAGGAACGGCTGGCCGTCGTGGTGGGGGCCGCGGCCGCCGGTGGACCGGAGGCCGTCGCGGACGCCGTGCGGGAGGGCCTTCGGGCGTTCTCACCCTCCCCGCCCCGTGACGACGTCGCCCTGCTCGCGATCCGAGCGGTCGCCAGGGGGGAGCGCGATGGAAGCTGAGGGAGCGTTCGGAGTCGTGTCGGACACCGACACCGTTCTCACGATCGAGCTGGGTGAACACGGGCTCGACGGCGACGTGAGCGAGTTGCTCGTGTTCATCCGTTCCCGGCTCGCCCAGAGCCACCACGATCTGATCGAGCTGGACGGAAGCTATGCGGCGATCGTCACCCTCGAAGGAATCGGCGTCCTGGCGCGCCTCGTCCGCGAAGCGGAGGGCGTCGGCACCGCCCTGCAGGTGGTATCGCCCCACCCCGCTCTCGAGCGGAAGCTCCGTCAGACCGGCACCCTCGAATCGCTGACGTCGCACGAGACGGGCGATCACCGAGTCGATGAAGCGCAGTTGCGACGCCGTCGGTAGATCCTCGAGCAACTGTTGTCGGAGGCAGTCGGTACCGTCCCGCGGGTGGCAGCTACCCGGCCCCGTCGATGGCGCGACTACTCGACCCCAGCGAGCCGCAGACCCGTGCGCGACTTCCTCGCCGATCTTTCCGACGCGGACGCCGCGGCAATCGTGGCGGCGATGAAGGAGGTCGCGCTCGACGGGCTCACCGCGGCCCGCCACTTGCGCGGAGACATCTACGAGGTGCGCGCTGACGTCGATATCTAACTTGATATCTCGTATCCGATATGAGAGAGTGTTCGGCGGAGGTCAGAGAATGGCGAAGAGCAAGGACCTTCTCGATGAGATCGTCGAGGAGCGCTCTGTACGGAATCCGGAGTTCCCCGGGATGGTGGACGCCGCGCTGCGAGCGCGTCGCCTGCTGAGGGAGCTCGCGACCCGGCGGCAGAAGCTCGGCCTGAGTCAGACCACGGTCGCCGCGCGCATGGGGACCTCGCAGTCCGCGCTCGCTCGGCTCGAGGGCGGCGAGAGCGACCCTCGGATCTCTACGGTCGAACGGTACGCGCTCGCGATCGGCGAAGACCTCGCCATCCGGCCTCCCGTGAAAGCCCGGGCTCAACGCGGTTCGCGGGCGGTTCGCGCTTCCTGAACCGCGCGCCTGCCTCATCGGCCCGCAGGCACGGAAGCGACCTCCTCAGGCACCGACACCTCGTGCCGCTCCTGCCGGGGCCCGAACGTGCCGAAGAGTCAGGAAACGGTTGAACGGGCGAAGGGCCAGACATGACGGTGCGCGATCGGGACTGGGTCAGCATCCTCGACGCTTCGGTGGCGGCGAAGGTCCCGGCGACGACGATCCGCGACTGGTACCGCAGCGGCGTGATCGGATCCATGACGACGTCGCAGGGAGCGCGGCTCGTCTCCCTTCCCGAGGTGAAGAGCTACGCGGGCGGCGGAGGGCAGAACCATCTTCGCCACGTGAAGGGCCGCCTCACCCGCACGCCGGCGGAGATGAAGACGGACGGCGAGACCGCCTCCACCCTGAACCAGACCGTCGCCGACCTGCAGAGCATGGCGCGCGACCGACTCGAACCGTCCGAGTAGGCACTCGACCGGGCTCTGCCCCGTTCCGTCCGGCGTCCCGATCCGTCCTACGA
>JALYMB010000386.1 GCA_030773935.1 Actinomycetota bacterium
GGACAGATCCGCGGCGGAGGAGACAACCGAACAAGGAGAGCCGTCATGCCTGTCGTCACCAGACGGGAGCTCCTCGAAGCGGGCGTGCACTTCGGCCACCAGACGCGCCGGTGGAACCCGAAGATGGGGCGTTACCTCTACGGGGAGCGTTCCGGCATCTACATCATCGACCTCGAGAAATCTCTGACGGGTCTCGAGGAGGCCCACGCCTTCGCAAGCGATCTGGGTCGCCGCGGCGGCATCATCCTGTTCATCGGGACGAAGAAGCAGACCCAGGAGGTCATCTCCGACCACGCTACGCGCGTCGGCATGCCCTACGTGAACAACCGCTGGCTGGGCGGGATGCTCACGAACTTCACCACGATCTCCAAGCGCCTCGGCCGTCTGCGCGAGCTACGTGAGATGGATCGATCCGGTGCGACCGGCTACCTCCCGAAGAAGGAGGTGATCCGTCTGCACCGCGAGCAGGACAAGCTCGAGCGCAACCTGGGCGGCCTGCAGGATCTGGAGCGTCTGCCCGACGCGGTCTTCGTGGTGGACACGAAGAAGGAGCACATCGCGGTGAACGAGGCCAGGAAGCTGGGCCTGCCGGTCATCGCGATCGTGGACACCAACTGTGACCCAGACGAGGTCGACTTCGTGATCCCGGGCAACGACGACGCCATCCGTGCGGTCACGCTCGTCACGCGGATCATCGCCGACGCCATCGGCCAGGGCCGTGGCATGTCGAAGGACGAGCTGATCGAGAAGGCAACCGGACAGCCTGCGTCGCAGGTGTTCGAGCCCGACGCGCCGGCGACGTCGACCGTCGACGCCACCGCGTCCGAGCCGGAGATCGCAGCGGAGCCCGAGGGCGCCACCGATCCGGAGCCGGAGATCGCAGCGGAGAAGGCGGAGGTTCCGGCTGAGGCGGCCCCCACCGCCCCCGGGGCAGCGGTATGACCCACATCACCGCGGCGATGGTGAAGGAGCTGCGCGAGGCTACGGGGGCCGGCATGATGGCGTGCAAGCAGGCTCTCCAGGAGGCCGACGGCGACATGGGACGCGCCACGGAGATCCTGCGCGAGAAGGGGCTGGCGTCGGCCGCCAGGCGCGCCGATCGGTCGGCGAACCAGGGCCTGATCGACAGCTACATCCACTTCAACAACACCGTGGGTGTTCTGGTCGAGGTGAACTGCGAGACGGACTTCGTCGCCAACACCGAGGAGTTCAAGTCGCTCGTCAAGGACATCTGCCTGCACATCGCGAGCCCCGCGTCGCCGAGCTGGGTGAGCCGGGAGGACGTCCCCGGGAGTCTGCTGGACTCCGAGCGCCACATCTTCGAGGTGCAGGCGAAGGAGTTGGGCAAGTCGGACGACGTGATGGTCAAGATCGTCAAGGGCAAGCTCGACGGCTTCTACCGGGACCACGTCCTACTGGATCAGCCGTTCGTCAAGGACGACGCCAAGACCATGCAGCAGTTGCTTGACGAGACCTCGGCCAAGGTCGGAGAGAAAGTTGCGGTTCGGCGCTTCGTTCGGTACAAGCTTGGAGAGGGAGCCGAGTGACGGGGGGCGGACGCGCATGACGGAGGGCCACGGCACGGGCCGGCCCACCTATCACCGGGTCCTGTTGAAGCTCTCGGGCGACGCGTTCGCACCCGCCGACACCGGCTACGGCATCGACACCGCCGCCACCGCCCTGCTGGCTCGCCAACTCGCAGAGGTCGTCGATCTGGGCGTGCAGACCGCCGTCGTCGTCGGGGGTGGCAACATCTGGAGGGGGCGCCAGGCACCCGGCATCGAGCGCTCACGTGCGGACTACATGGGCATGCTCGCGACCGTCATGAACGCCCTGGCCCTGCAGGACGCCTTGGAGAAGATCCACGTCTCGACGCGAGTTCAGACCGCGATCCAGATGGCGCAGATCGCCGAGCCGTACGTGCCGCTGCGCGCACAGCGCCACCTGGAGAAGGGTCGTGTCGTGATCTTCGCGGCCGGCCTGGGTGTGCCGTTCTTCTCCACCGACACCTGCGCCGCGCAGCGAGCCCTTGAGATCAAGGCCGACGCGATCCTGAAGGGCACGAAGGTCGACGGCGTGTACACCGCAGACCCGCACCTGGATCCCACGGCCACCCGCTACGAGACGATCGAGTACATCGACGTTCTGCGTGAAGGCTACTCGGTGATGGACGCCACCGCGATCTCGCTCTGCATGGAGAACAAGCTCCCGATCGTCGTGTTCGACTTCAACGTGGAGGGAAACATCCGCCGGGTGGTGGTGGGCGAGGAGGTCGGCACGCTCGTTCACGGAGGGGTGACATGAGCATCGACTCCGCGCTGAAAGATGCGGCAGAGAAGATGCAGAAGGCGGTGGCACACCTTAAGGAAGACCTGGGCGGCATCCGAACGGGTCGTGCGACGCCGGCCCTGCTGAATCGGGTAGCGGTGGAGTACTACGGAGCGCCGGTCCCGCTCCAGCAGCTCGCCTCGATGTCGGTACCGGAGCCTCGCACGCTCATGGTGCAGCCCTTCGACAAGACCGCGATCGGCGCGATCGAGAAGGCGATCCTCTCCAGCGACCTGGGCATCACGCCCTCGAACGACGGCAACGTGATCCGTCTGTCCTTCCCACTCCTCACCGAGGAGCGCCGCCGCGAGCTGGTGAAGCAGGTGCACGCACGGGCCGAGGACGGCCGGGTGGCCGTGCGCAACGTGCGGCGTCACCACAAGGACGAGGTCGAGAAGCTTGAGAAGGGGCACGAAATCTCGGAGGATGACCTGAAGCGTGCGGAGAAGGAGCTCCAGAGACACACCGACCAGTTCGTCGCCGAGATCGACGAGATCCAGCGCCACAAGGAACAGGAGCTGATGGAGGTCTGATGCCTGACGACAAGCGCGACGGCTCCGACGATCTCTTCGAAGACCTCGACAAGTTCTTCGCCCCCATCCAGGATGTCGACTGGCCGGAACCGGATGCCCCGGAGCCGACCACCCCTCCCGCCGTCGCGGAGGAGCACGTGGCGGTGCACGGAGAGCCCACCGCCGACGAGGCGGTGGTGCTCACGTCGGGTGAGGACGAAGACGAGGACGAGGACGCCCCCTGGTACGACACCAGCACCATCGAGACGTTCGATGCCGATGCGGACGACGATGAATCCACCCCCGTCGTGACCCCGCCCCTCGGAGGTCAGGTGCGCCTGCCAGCCGACGACGGCGGATGGGGTCCCGCCGAGACCGACGATCCCACCGCCGCGGAGGGCACGGGAGCAGACGATGATGTCGCCTCGGTGGGGATGGACCAGGCGATGACCGACCACCCCTCGCCGTCGGAGGTGGAGGCCGCCGTCCAGCACTTCGCGGACTCCGTCCACGACGATCCCGAACCCGCAGCCGAGCAGCCCTCGGTTTCGATGCCCTTCGAGGACGAGCCGCAGGACGACGACGTCGTGTCGGTGGCGTCGTCGGGTGACGCCGGTGACCTGTTCGGCGACCTCGCGGGGACGGACGCGGCCGCCGCAGCCGCCGGTACGGCGACCGAGGAGGACATCCTCGCCGATCTCGAGGAGCCCGCGGGAGCCCCTCGCACGGTGAGGGTCGGCTCCGAGGGGCTCGGCGGCCCGAGCTGGCAGGAACCCACCTCCGTGGAGGTCGGCGCCGATCTCGATCGCCGCGGCCCGAACGCGGACGAGCGCGACGTCCCGGCCGCCTTCCTGACCGGGATGGTCCTGGCCGGCATCGCCCTCGGAAGCCTCCTGATCGGTGACGCGTTGTTCGCCCTGCTCGCCGGCGTCGTGGTGCTGCTGGCGCAGGGTGAGCTCTACGGTGTGCTGCACAAGCACCATTTCCAGCCGGCCACCGCCGTGGGGCTGGCCACCGGCGTCCTGATCATGGCCGGCGCCTACTACAAGGGCGAGGGCGCCATGCTCGGGATGTTCGCGCTCGGCGTGTTCGCCACCTTCCTGTGGTACCTGGCCGTGCCCGCCGCACACCGGAAGAACCTGACCGCCAACATGGGTCTGACCCTGCTGGGAATCGGCTACATCCCGCTGCTTGCCGGCTATCTGCTTCTCACGCTCCGACTGATGCCGGACGGGGACTCGCTGGTCATCACGGTGATCGCGCTGACATTGGTGTTCGACACGGCCGCGTTCCTGGGCGGCTCCGTGTTCGGAGGGGTCTCGATCCAGCGCCCGCTCGCGCCCGCCACCAGCCCGAAGAAGTCGTGGGAGGGCACGATCCTGGCCACGGCCGCCACCATCCTGTGCGCCGCGATCGCGAAGAGCTTCGTGACCTCGCTGGGCGATCAGGGTCTGGCGGCGTTCGGCCTCGGCCTCGCGGTGGCGGTCGCCGCCACCTGCGGCGACCTGGCCGAATCTTTGGTCAAGCGCGACCTGGGGATCAAGGACATGAGCAGCGTCCTGCCGGGTCACGGAGGGGTCCTGGACAGGATCGACTCCCTGCTCTTCGTGGCGCCGGCCGCCTTCCTGCTGTTCCGCGTGATCTTCGCCTGATTCCCCGGGTTCGGCGCGGGGTCGGGGTACCCTGGAGGTCATGAGGACGCTTTCCATCCTCGGTTCGACGGGGTCCATCGGGACCCAGGCGCTGGACGTCGTTCGCCATCATGCCGACCGGTTCAAGGTCGCCGCGCTCTCGGCCGCCGGGACCAGCCAGGATCTGCTGGCCGGCCAGATCCGCGAATTCCTGCCGCCGGTCGTGGCGATCGCCGAGGAGGAGGCCGCGCGCGACCTGAAGACCAAGCTCGGGGCCATCAAGGGCGTGGAGCTCCTGGTGGGCCCGGAGTCCGCCGAGACGGTGGCGCGCGAGGTCGAGTGCGACATGGTGGTGAACGCCCTGGTTGGATCGGCCGGGCTCGCGCCCACGCTGGCGGCGCTGCAGAACGGCAAGACCCTGGCGCTCGCCAACAAGGAGTCTCTGGTGGTCGGGGGCGAGCTGGTGATGGATCTGATCAAGGGCGAGCCCGAGCGGCTGCTGCCGGTCGATTCGGAGCACGCGGCCCTGGCGCAGGCGCTGCGGGGTGAACGCCGGGAAGACCTCAAGCGGGTGATCCTCACAGGCTCGGGTGGGCCGTTCCGCGGTTGGACCCGCTCCGAGCTCGCGAAGGCCAGCGTCAAGGAGGCGTTGCAGCATCCGGTGTGGACGATGGGCCCGAAGATCACCATCGACTCGGCCACGTTGATGAACAAGGGTCTCGAGGTGATCGAGGCGCACTACCTCTTCCACCTGGAGTACTCCCAGATCCACGTCGTGATCCATCCCCAGGGCATGGTGCACGCGATCGCCGAGTTCCGCGACGGCAGCATGCGCGCCGAGATGGCCGTGCCGGACATGAAGTTGCCGATCCAGCTCGCGCTGGCCTGGCCGGAGCGCCTGAGCTCGGGTGTGGCGTCGCTGCCGCTCACGGAGGGGGCACTCACGTTCGAGCCCGTGGACCGCGAGGCGTTCCCGGCGATCGATCTCGCGTATCGCGTTGGCGGTCTCGGCCTCACCTTCCCCGCCGTCATGAACGCAGCCAACGAGGTGGCGGTCATGGCGTTCCTCGAGGGGAAGATCCCCCTCACGCGGGTGGTGGAGATCGTCCAGACCGTGGTGGACGAGCACGAGCCCGCATCGGTGGTCTCCGTGGTGCACATCGAGCGGGCCGACGGATGGGCTCGCAGGCGCGCCGCCGAGATCGCCGAGGAACGGTAGCTCGGCCGTGTCCTTCACGTTCGGCATCGTCCTGTTCTTCGTGGGATTGCTGCTGGTCATCCTGATCCACGAGCTCGGCCACTTCACGGTGGCCCGGGCGTTCGGCTTCAAGGTGGAGGAGTACTTCGTGGGCTTCGGTCCGAAGCTCTGGTCCACCAGACGGGGTGAGATCGAGTACGGCGTGAAGGCGCTCCCGCTCGGCGGCTACGTGAAGATCGCGGGCATGAATCCCTACCAGCCGGTCCCGCCCGAGGATCTGCCCAGAGCCTACGGATCCAAGCCCCGCTGGCAGCGCTCGCTCGTGATCTTCGCCGGTCCGGGGGTCCACCTCGTGATCTCGGCCGTGCTCTTCGGCGCCTACTTCTATGTGAGCGGTGACTACGCCACGGCCACACCGGTGGTCTCCGAGGTCGTCCACGAGCTGAACGGGCACGTGTCGCCGGCATGGGAGGCAGGGCTACGGGTCGACGACCGGATCGTGGGGGTCGGAGCCATCCGAACACCGAACCTGCAGGAGTTGGGGACGTACACGACCGAGCACGTCGGCGATCCGGTCGAGTTCACGGTGATCCGTGACGGGGAGACGATGCGATTCACGATCACGCCCGAGGCGGCGACGGATGCAGCGGGCGGGACGATCGGACGGGTCGGCATCGTCCTCGATGCGCAGGACCCGGGTCCGGTGGGCCCCGCGACGGCCGCCACCCGCGGCATCACCGAGGTGGGAACCGCGGCGGCGGAATCGGTCGGGCAGATCGGGAAGGTCTTCGGTCCCGAGGGGATCGCCCGCGTCACGAAGCTCGTGTTCACCGATGCGGAGCGCAGGGCGGAGGATCCGGCCAGCGTGGTCGGGATCGGACGGGCGGTGGGTCAGACTGGCGCGGCCGGAGACTGGGCCACGATCCTGTATTTCCTCGGGTTCGTCACGGTGTTCATCGGACTCGTGAACCTCATGCCGCTGCCGCCGTTCGACGGAGGGCACCTCGCCGTCCTCCTGATCGAGAAGGTCCGGGGCAAGACGATCGATCAGCGGCGGGTCATCCCGGTCGCGGTCGCGGTGATGGGGTTCTTCATCGTCTTCGTGGCACTGACGATGATCGCGGATCTCACGAAACCCGCCACCTGAGCCGCACGCACGCCGTTCCTGCGCCTCAGCGGGTCCGTCACACTTTCTCAACACACCCCGGGGATCTGCGCCACACGCTGCGCGTACGATTGCGCACGTGTCCGATCACACCGTCCTCGTCGTCGACGACGAGGAGGCTATCGCCGAGGCCGTCCGCGCTCGTCTGGAGAGCGAGGGCTTCGCGGTCCTTGTCGCGAACGACGGCCCCGCGGCGATCGAGCTCCACGCGGAGCACCGGCCCGACCTCGTGGTCCTCGATCTCATGCTGCCGGGCATGGACGGACTGGAGGTCTGCAAGGAGATCCAGCGGGTCGCCTGGACGCCGGTCCTGATGCTCACCGCCAAGACCGAGGAGGCCGACAAGGTCGCCGGTTTCGCCGTGGGTGCCGACGACTACCTCACGAAACCCTTCAGTCTCCGGGAGCTCGCCGCCCGCGTGAAGGCGATCCTGCGCCGGATGGATCGGATCAAGGAGCGTCAGACGGACGCCCCGCTCGGCGGACACGGCCTGGAGATCGATCCCAACCGCAGACGGGTCTCGGTCGATGGTCAGGAGATCGGCCTCACGCCGCTGGAGTTCGAGATCCTGCTCACGCTTGCGCGTGACCCCGGTGTCGTCATGAGCAGGGACCTGCTGATGGATCGCGTGTGGGGCTATCGTGACTATGCGGGCGGACGGGTGGTCGACTCGCACGTGGCCCGTATCCGGCGCAAGTTGGGCGAGGACGGCCTGGAACCGAGGTTCGTCCGGACGGTGCACGGTGTCGGGTACGCCTTCCGGGAGACCCGATGAGCGTAGGGCCACTCGAGCGGCTCCCCACGATCCGGGCGAAGCTCGGCTCCACGATCGTCGTGGCGGTCGCCGTCACCATCGTGCTGTCCTATTTCCTGATCGGCTTCGCCTTGCGGAACAGTCCGCGCGACACCGAGGCCGTGATCGCGCTGAAGACCGCCCGTCAGGCCGTCCTGGGCCGTCTGCAGCCGATCCCCGAGGGCACCATGGTCGTACGGCGGAGCGCCGACGGCACCGTCACGATCGAGGGTACGAACCTTGAGGTGCTGCCCCCGACCTTCGACGACGGCGCGCCCCATTGGGGCGTTGTGGGTGCCAACGTGTATGCCTCGATCCCCAACCCGGACGGCGGCGCGATCACCGTGGTCGAGCGTTCGCCCAGCAGGGGGTTCCTTGGGCGCATCTCGGCGACCCTGGGTTTCCTGCAGAGCGCGTGGTGGCAGCTCCTGGCCGCGGGCCTCGTGTCTGCGGCGATCGCGCTGCTGATGGCGCGGTGGCTCGCTCGAGGGATGACGCAACCGCTCCGCGATATGGCTCAGGCGGCTCGCCGGATGGAGACGGGCGACTATTCGACCCGGGTGCACACGCGAAGCCGCGATGAGGTGGGCCAGCTCGCCGACGCGTTCAACACCATGAGCGGCGAGCTGGAAGGTGTCGAGCTGCTCCGCCGCGAGCTGGTCGCGAACGTGTCGCACGAGCTCAAGACGCCGATCGCCGCGATCCGAGCTCATCTGGAAAACGTGCTCGACGGCGTCGAGCGCCCGGACCCCGAGACCCTCCAGGTGATGCTGACGCAGTCCGAGCGGCTTGGACGGCTCGTGGACCAGCTGCTGGATCTGTCGCGGTTGGAGTCGGGCGACGTTCCTCTGGTGCGTTCGGTTGTGCCCCTCGGCCCGTTGGTATCCCAGGTGCTCTCGGAGATCGACGTCGCGCGTCCTGGCCGCGGCGTCGATGTGTCGAGCCGGGTCGCCGACGACGTGCCGCCGGCCTTCGCCGACCGCGAGCGGGTGCATCAGGTGCTGTTCAACCTGGTGGACAACGCCGTGCGGTTCACGCCGGCTGGAGGCGCCGTGACGGTCAGCGCGCATCGCCACGACGGGTACGTCGAGATCGAGGTCCACGACAGCGGTGTCGGGATCCTCGCCGAGCACCTGCCGAGACTGTTCGAGCGCTTCTACCGGGTGGATACGTCCAGGTCACGCGCCGACGACGGCGGCACCGGCATCGGGCTGGCGATCGCGCGGTCCGTGGTCGAAGCGCACGGCGGACACATCCGCGCCGACAGCGAGCCGGGTGAGGGCAGCACGTTCACGTTCGAGCTCCCGGTCGCGACGCCCGCCAACGGAGACAGGAGGGACGGGTGAAGTCGAGCACCACGACGATCGAGGTGGCGGCTCCTGACCGCTACGCCTTCCTCGACCTCACCGAGGCGCTTCAGCGCGCCATCAAGGACTCCGGCGTGACCGACGGGGCGGCGATCGCTTTCTGTGCCCACACCACCTGCGCCCTCCTGATCAACGAATGGGAGGACGGCGCATTGGCGGATTTCCGTCACCGCATGCGCGAGGTCGTCCCCGACGGAGACCAGTACTACGCCCATGACGACTTCGACATCCGCACGCAGAACATGCACGAGGACGAGCGGGCCAACGGCCACGCGCACGTCAAGGCCATGCTGCTCTCCGCGACCTCGCACGCCATCCCGATCGTTGCCGGGGAGCCGGTGTTCGGCGCGTGGCAACGACTGATCTTCTTCGAGATGGACGAGCCCAAGGACCGAACGATCACCTTCCATGTGTTCGGCGGCTGACCGGCCGAAGGACGCACGCCCGTAGACTGGATACAGAGATGCTGACCTCACGACGGAAGACCCGGCAGATCCGCATCGGGAAGGTGCTGATCGGCGGCGACGCGCCGATCAGCGTCCAATCGATGACCACCACCAAGACGGCCGACATCAACGCCACGCTCCAACAGATCGCATCGCTCGTTGCGACAGGCGTCGACATCGTGCGGGTGGCCGTACCCCATTGGGAGGACGCCGAGGCGCTCACGGCGATCGCCGCCAGGTCAACCGTGCCGGTGGTGGCCGACATCCATTTCCAATGGAAGTACGCGATCGCCGCGCTCGAGGCCGGGATCCAGGGCCTGCGGATCAACCCAGGGAACATCAAATACCAGGACAAGGTCCGCCTCATCGCCCGGGAGGCGAAGGATCGAGGCGTGCCGATCCGCATCGGGGTGAACGCCGGCTCTCTCGAGAAGGACCTGCTGGAGAAGTACGGCGCGCCCACGCCCGAAGCGCTCGTCGAGTCCGCGCTCAACGAGGCGCGGATCCTCGAGGACGAGGACTTCTTCGACATCAAGATCTCGGTGAAGCATTCGAACCCGAGGGTGATGATCGAGAGCTACCGCATGCTCTCGGAGAGATGCGACTATCCGCTGCATCTGGGGGTGACCGAGGCCGGCCCCATCCCGGCGGGGTCGGTGAAGAGCGCCGTCGGTCTGGGTGCCCTCTTGGCCGAGGGGATCGGCGACACGATCCGGGTCTCGCTCACCGCCGATCCCGTCGAGGAAGTGAAGACCGGTACGTGGATCCTTCAGTCGCTCGGCCTGCGCAAGCGGGGTCTGGACCTGGTCTCGTGCCCGTCGTGCGGCCGGGCCGAGGTCGACGTGATCGGTCTGACGAAGGCCGTCAACGAAGCCCTCGAGAAGGAGGGTCTGAAGGTTCCCATCCGCGTCGCCGTGATGGGTTGCGTGGTGAACGGCCCCGGCGAGGCGCGCGAGGCCGATCTTGGCATCGCTGCCGGCAAGGGGCAGGGCTTCCTGCTCGTCAGGGGCGAGGTCGTGGACAAGATCCCGGAAGATCAGTTCGTCACGCGCCTGATCGCGGAGGCGAAGAAACTCGCAGCGGAGGCTCCGTCCGAGCCCGTTCAGGCGTAGCTGCGGGGAGCAGCTCGCGCAGCACGAGCCAACCCAGCGCCGCGACCCGGATCAACGTCACCGCCTTGACGAGGCCGTCGGTGTCGTAGTTGTAGCCCGCCAGGTCGATCACGGCCGTGGCAAGACCCACGACGATCACGGCGGCCAGAGCGCCCGGGTCGCGGTCGCGCGCGCTGGTGATCCCCGACCACGGCAAGAGCCAAAGCGCGTACTGCGTGGAGAACAGGGGCGTGCAGAGCAACAGGGAAGCGACCGACGCCAACGCCGGACGCCCCCCAGGATCGTCGTTGCGAGCCCTCGCGCGGATCCAGATCACCGCCAGGAGCGCCAGGAGCAGCAGGCCCAGGAG
>JALYMB010000387.1 GCA_030773935.1 Actinomycetota bacterium
CGAACCGGTCGCCGCGTTCGGCGTAATCGCGGAACATGTCCCAGCTCGCACACGCGGGCGCGAGCAGGACGGCACCCCCGGGAGCCACCGATCCGTGGGCGAGGCTCACCGCCTCCTCGATCGACCCCGCCCGTCTGGCGGGGACCACTCCTTCGAACAGCGCGATCAGGTCGGGTGCTGCTTCACCGATCGCCACGACGCCCGCGATCCGGTCACGCGCGGCGAGCAGCGGCGCCAGATCCACGCCTTTGGCGACGCCGCCGGCGATCAACACGGCGCCGTGGACGGTGTCGATCGCCGCCAGGGCCGCGTGCACGTTGGTGGCCTTCGAGTTGTCGATGAAGCGGACGCCCTCCACGACGGCGACGGTCTCTCCGCGATGCCTCAGGGGCTCGAACCCGGCGATCCCCGCGGCCACCGATTCCGGCGCCACGCCGAAGGCGATCGCGGCGCCCGCCGCCGCGGCGGCATCGGCCCGGTACCCGGCGCGATCGCCGTCCACCCATCCCAGCCGAGCCCCATGACCCACTCGGGAGACCAGCTCGCCGTCGGCGTCGTAGCCGATCTCCCCGTCCACGGGCCTGCGCAGGGTTCGGAACCAGCGTACGGAGCACGGCGCTGCCCACGACACGGCCGCGGCCGCCGGGTCGTCGCCGTTGCCGATATGGGTGTCGCCCTCGCCCTGGTTCACGTATACGCGTGCCTTCGCCGCCGTGTACGCCTCCAAGGAGCCGTGCCAGTCCAGGTGATCGGGCGCGAGGTTTAACAGCACCGAGACGCCCGGGTGGAAGGTCTCGTGGAACCGGAGCTGGAAAGAGGACGCCTCCACCACGAGCGCAGCGTGTCCCTCGCGGGCGGCCAGCGGGAATGGGTGTCCGACGTTGCCGCACGCGACGGCGTCCACGCCCCCGGCGCGCAGGCAGGCCGCCACGAGCTCCACCGTGGTGGTCTTGCCGTTCGTGCCGGTCACGGCGATATACGGAACCTGGCACACCCGCGCCCCGAGCTCCAGCTCGCCCCAGATCGGCAGACCTCGCGCAGCGGCCCACGCCAGCACCGATGCGTCCTGCGGGACGCCGGGGCTCGTCACGACCACCGTCGCGCCGTCCAGGTGTGCGGGGTCGTGACCCCCCGCCAACACCTCCACGCCGAGGTCGGCGAGCACGGCCGGGACGTCCAGCTCGCTCGCCGGCCGCGCCTCGGTCACACGAACCTGCGCGCCCTCGGCGGCAAGGACCTCGGCCGCGGCGGCACCGCTCGCGCCCAACCCGACCACCACCGCTCGCTCCTTTCCGAACCTGCTCATCCCGCACCACCGCGCGCGATGAAGTCGGCGTAATAGAGGCCGAGGCCGACGGCGACACACAGCCCGGCCACGATCCAGAACCGCACGATCACCGTGAACTCCGGCCAGCCGGCAAGCTCGAAGTGGTGATGGATCGGCGACATCCGGAAGATCCGCTGACCGAAGCCACGGAACGAGATCACCTGCAGGATCACCGACATCGTCTCGATCACGAACAACCCGCCCATGATCACCAGCAACAACTGCGTGTTCGTCGTGATGGCCAGGGCGCCGAACAGCCCGCCGAGCGCCAGCGCCCCCGTGTCGCCCATGAAGATCCGCGCGGGCGCGGCGTTCCACCACAGGAAGCCGGCGACGGCGCCCATCGTGGCCGCCGCCACCACGGCGACATCCAGCATCGCCTCCTGGTCGACGGGGTAGCACGCGGTCAGAGGTCCCGCCTCGCAGGTGTGCCGGAACTGCCAGAAGGCGACGAAGACGTAGGCCGACAGCACGAAGATCGACGAGCCCGAGGCCAGCCCGTCCAGACCATCGGTGAGGTTCACCGAGTGCGACGACGCCGTGAGGATGATGAACGCCCACAGATAGAAGACGACGCCGAGCCTGATCCCGGTCTCCCGGACGAACGACAGCTCGGTGGAGGTCCCCGTGTTCGCGGCGAAATGCACGACGATGACCGCGAACAGCAGCGACACCAGGGCGGTACCCACGAACTTGCCCGACTTCGAAAGACCGAGCGACCTCCGGCGATTCACCTTGATGAAGTCATCGAGGAAGCCCACGGCTCCGAAGCCGACCGCGGCCAGGATCAGCGACCAACCCGCCGGCGTGAACCCGCCGAAGATCAGCCTCGTGACGACGTAGCCCACCACGAGGGCAACGAGGATCACGATGCCGCCCATGGTGGGCGTGCCCATCTTCTCCATGTGCGTGTGCGGGCCGTCCTCACG
>JALYMB010000388.1 GCA_030773935.1 Actinomycetota bacterium
GCGATGACGATCCAGCCTGCCCAGACCGCGGGCGCCGCGACGAGCGACCAATTCATGCTGTCGTTCAGCGGCCCCGGGCGATCCTCCGCGCTCACCGCGTGGCGTATCCGGCCGACGGCGGCCGGGCTCGTGCTGAAGAAGGGCGAGATGTTGACGGGCCGGACGCACCCCGCGCCGGCCGGCACGCAGGGCGGAGGCAGCCTCACGAACAACGATACGTGGTGGGACACGGGGGATCTGCGTCTCATCAACGCCTTCTACGACGCCGATCGCAACGCCCTCTACGCGGCGCACGTCGTGGGCAGGAACCTCGCGCCGGACACCGCAACGGGCGGCTACCAGGAGTCGGTGATCCGGTGGTACGAGGTGCTCCCCGCGAGCAGGCTCGTGGACTCGGTCCTGAACCGCAAGGGGATCGTCGGGCAGGCGGAGACCGACGCGGGGTGGCCGAGCGTGGCCACGGACGCCTCCGGCAACCTGTTCATCACCTACAGCCGCGCCAGCGAGCCGCTCAACGAATTCCTGTCGGCGTGGGCGGCCGAAATCGTGCCGGGATCGACCACGGCGACCACGATGCTGCTGCGGGCGGGGACGGCCTTCCACCACGCGCTGAACGGGGTCGAGCGGTGGGGCGACTACACGGGGATCAACCGTGACCCCCTCGACCCCAATCTCATCGCGATGGTGAACCAGATCGCGACACCAGAGTCAGCGTGGCAGCAGACGGTCGACCTGGTCACGCACGGGTAGGGCCGTATCATCGGGACCCCATGAGGCTGTCCGAGTTGTTCGGCCGCACGCTGCGCGAGGACCCGGCCGAAGCCGAGGTGACTTCGCACCGGCTGTTGCTGCGCGCGGCGTTCTTCAGGCAGCTGATGGCCGGCGTCTACACGACGATGCCGCTCGGTCTGCGGACCATGCGCAAGATCGAGGCGATCGTGCGCGAGGAGATGGACGCTTCGGGCGCGCAGGAGCTCCGGATGCCCATCGTGTTGCCGGCCGAGCCGTGGAGGGCCACCGGGCGGTACGAGGCCTACGGCGACACGTTGTTCAAGCTCGAGGACCGCCAAGGCCGTGAGATGGTCCTCGGCCCCACGCAGGAAGAGGTGGTCGCGCCCTTGGTGGCGGCCGAGTTCACGTCGTACCGCGACCTGCCGGTGAACGTGTACCAGGTCGAGTGGAAGTATCGCGACGAGTACCGACCGCGCTACGGCTTACTCCGCGTCCGCGAGTTCCTCATGAAGGACGCGTACTCGTTCGACCGGGACGATGAGGGCATGGCGGCCTCCTACGACGTGATGATGCAGGCCTATCGGCGCGTCTTCGACCGGTGCGGTCTGTCCTACGCGATCGTCGAGGCGGATCCCGGCACGATCGGCGGCGGGGTGAACCACGAGTTCATGGCCCACGCCGAAGTGGGCGAGGACCTCTACGTCCGATGTCCGAACGGCGACTACCTGGCCGACACCGAGGCGGCCAGGCCTCGCCCCCCCGAGCCGGTGGCTCAGGAGGGTCTCGAGCAGGTGACGAGGATCCACACCCCGGAAGCTGCAACGATCGACGCGGTGTCGGCGCAGCTCGACCGGCCCCCCTCCGAGATGCTGAAGAACGTCCTGTTCGATGCGGGCGGACGGACGGTCGCCGTGCTGATCGCGGGCGACCGCGAGGTGAACGAGACCAAGCTCGAGCGCCGCTTCTTCCCCACGCCCGTGCGCCGCTTCGAGGACGCTGATTTCGCCAAGCACGGCTACGCGAAGGGGTATGTGGGTCCCCAGGGGTTCGGCGAGGACGTGACCGTGATCGCGGACCACTCCATCGCTGGAGGCAAGAACTGGGTGACCGGGGCGAACGAATCCGATCACCACGTCACGGGGGCGAACCAGGGCCGCGACTTCCGCGTGGACGAGGTGGCCGACGTGGTGCAGATCCGCGAGGGCGACCTCTGCCCCACCTGCGGGCAGCCGCTTCACATCGAGCGGTCGATCGTGGTCGGGCACATCTAT
>JALYMB010000389.1 GCA_030773935.1 Actinomycetota bacterium
GCGGCGCGCGC
This sequence comes from Actinomycetota bacterium, assembly GCA_030773935.1. Classification (GTDB taxonomy): domain Bacteria; phylum Actinomycetota; class UBA4738; order UBA4738; family HRBIN12; genus JALYMB01. The sequence goes on from JALYMB010000389.1 coordinate 12, forward strand.
CGGCGGCCGCGAGCTGGCGCTCGACGCCCTCGCGCACGAGCCGCCGCTGCAGCCGCAGCACGGTGTCCTCGTCCTCGAGGTCGGCCTCCAGGACCCAGCGCTCGACGTCGCGGCCCGTCACGCGGAAACCCGCACCCTCACGGCTGATCGTGAACCGCGGCCGGCCGGGCCGCAGCACCACGTGCGGCGTCCGCGCCGGCGCCGCGTCGGCGGCCGACTCCGCGAGGAGGCTCAACCTGGAGGCCAGCTCCTCGATCCCCTCGCCCGTCATCGCCGAGACCACCAGCGCCCCGGGCTCCGGCGGCTTCGGCTCGTCCACCAGGTCCGCCTTCGTGCCGACCACGACGGCGGGGCGGCGAGCCAGCGCTTCGTCGTAGGCCGCGAGCTCCCGGCGGAGGACGTCGAGGTCCGCCCCCGGGTCGGGCATCGAAAGATCCACGACCATGACCAGGGCCCGGCAGCGCACCACGTGCCTCAGGAACCGATGACCGAGGCCGCGGCCCTCGCTCGCGCCCTCGATCAGCCCGGGGATGTCGGCGACGACGAACCGTTCGTCGTCCCCGCCCGCGACGCCGAGATTCGGCGTGAGCGTCGTGAACGGGTAGTTCGCGATCTTCGGCTTCGCGGCCGTCAGGCGCGCGAGCAGCGTGGACTTGCCGGCGTTCGGCAGCCCCACGAGGCCGACATCGGCCACCGTATGCAGCTCCACGCGCAGCCCGCGCTCGTCGCCGAGCTCACCGGCCTCGGCGCGGCGCGGCACACGATCGCGCGCGCTCGCGAGCGACACGTTGCCACGGCCACCGCGGCCGCCCCTCGCCACGACGGCGCGCGATCCCTCGCCGACGAGGTCGGCCAGCAGCCCCTCGTCGTCGTACACCACGGTGCCGTCGGGCACCGTGATCACCAGGTCCTTGCCCGCGGCGCCGTCGCGCTTGGCCTTCCGCCCCCCGACCCCGTCGGCGGCGGCCTGATGCGGATGGTCGGCGAGCCAGGAGAGATCTCGGGCGCGGCGGGAGACCTGGAAGATCACCGAGCCGCCGGGGCCGCCGTTGCCGCCGTCGGGACCGCCGAGGGGTTTGTACGGCTCGCTGTGCAGGGTGGCGGCTCCGTTGCCACCCCGGCCCCCCTTCACGAACACGCCCGTCTCGTCCACGAATGCCATGGCCCCAGATTAGGTGGTCGGGGGGTCGACGGACCGGCAAGATGGCTCCATGCCTCGCCCGACGAAGGTCTGGATGGTCCCGTTGGGACGAACCCCCGCCGTGGAGATCGTGGGCGACCTGTTGCTGGAGGACGACGGACTGTTGTTCACCCCGCGTAACGCGGAGACGCCGGCCACACGGATCGGGTTCGAGAAGCTGACCAGGATCAAGCGCCTGCGGGCATCTCCGGTCCTGATGATCACCCATACCGACGGACGCGATGCCCGAGTACAGACGGCCTTCTACTTCACGCAGCCCCCCGCGCTCACGCACATCGTGAAGTCCCGAGCGCCGGAACCGCCCGCCAGCACCGATGTACGATCGTTCCCGCGGCCCGCACCATTCGGCCTCGGCGTGCGCGGACCGTCGAAGCGGAAGTCGGTGCGCAGGAACGCGACGTACCTCGCACAGGAGGCCTCGAACAGGAAGCGGGAACTGCAGGAATGGGTCGAGGCGATCCGGGGAGGCCTGGGGAAGCCCTGAAGGCCTAGGAAGCGGCGTCGACGGAGGCGAATTTCCGCCCCCGCGACTCGTGGAACCGGACGGTGCCGGTCCGCAGCGCGAACAACGTGTCGTCGCCACCCTTGCCCACGCCGTTGCCGGGATGGATCCGGGTCCCGCGCTGGCGCACGATGATGGAGCCCGCGGGAACGTCCTGTCCGCCGAAGGCCTTCACGCCCAATCGCTTGGCGTTCGAGTCGCGGCCGTTTCGGGACGAGCCGCCGCCCTTCTTGTGTGCCATAGGTCCTCCAGGCTATCAACCGGACGGGCCGGACGCCCAGGCCCCGGCGCCCGTCCTTCGTTCTACTCCGAGGCGGCCTCGGCGGGCTCGGAGTCCTTGGCCGCCCTCTTCGCCGGGGCCTTCTTCGCCGCCCCGAGCTTCACCTCGCCGATCTCCAGGAGCGTGTACATCTGGCGGTGACCGGTCTTCTTCGCGTAGCCGGTCTTGGGCCGGTACTTGAAGATCTTGACCTTGTCGCCCTTCTGCTCACCGAGCGGCGTGGCCGTGACGGTCGCCTTCGCGGCCTCCTGACCCACGTGGGTCTTGCCGTCGTCGTCGACGACCAGGATCGGCTGGAACGTGACGGACTCCCCGTCGTGGACCAGCTTCTCCACCTCGATCACGTCACCGGCCTTCACCTTGTGTTGCTTGCCACCCGTCTTGATCACCGCGTACATCGTCGCCTCCAGGGTTACGCGTCGTAGTTCAGGATGATGCCCCTGCCTTCACAGGTGGGACACACCTCGGAGAAAGATTCAACCAGACCGCCGGACACCCGCTTACGGGTGACCTGCATCAGGCCGAGCGGCCCGATCTCGAACACCTGCGACCTGGTCTTGTCCACGGCCAGGGCCTCCTGCATGGTGTCCTCGACCGCCTTCTTGTTCTTCTCGAGCAGCATGTCGATGAAGTCGATCACGATGATGCCGCCGATGTCGCGCAGCCGGAGCTGGCGGGCGGCCTCCTTCGCGGCCTCGAGGTTCGTGTTCTTCACGGTCTCCTCGAGGTTGGTCTTGCCGACGCTCTTGCCGGTGTTGACGTCGACGATCGTCATGGCCTCGGTGCGCTCGATGATCAGGTAGCCGCCCGAGGGCAGCCACACCTTTCGATCCAACGCCTTATGGATCTGCTCGACCACGTGGTATTCCTCGAACGCCGGCAGCTTGCCCGTGTGGAGGGAGATCTTCGGCGCCAGGTCGGGCGCGATGTCGCCCACGTACTCCATCAACCGGTCGTAGACGCGCCGCGAGTCGGTGACCAGGCCGCGGAACTCCTCGTCCACGAACAGGTCGCGCACGACGCGGACCGTGAGCTCCGGCTCCTCGTACAGCTCCGCGGGGGCCTTGGTTTTCTTCGCCTTCTTCTGGATGTCCTCCCAGCTGCGGACGAGACGCTCGAGGTCGGCCGCGAAGGCCTCCTCGGGCGCGCCCTCGGCCGCGGTGCGCACGATCACGCCGTGGTTCTCGGGTCGGATCTTCTTGAGGATGCCCTTGAGGCGCTTGCGTTCGTCCTCGCCGAGGCGGCGGCTGATGCCGGAGACGGCCTGGTCGGGAGCGAGCACCAGGTAGCGGCCCGGCATCGAGATCTGCGCCGTGAGCCGGGCGCCCTTGCCGCCCATCGGGTCCTTCGTGACCTGGACCATCACGGCCTGGCCCGACTTCAGGACGTTCTCGATCCGCGGGGCTGGGCCCTCGAGATCCTCGGGCGAGTAGTTCACCTCGCCGGCGTACAGGACGCCGTTGCGGCCACGGCCGATATCGATGAACGCGGCCTCCATCCCCGGGAGCACGTTCTGCACGCGCCCCAGGTAGACGTTGCCCACCATCGACTTCGCGCCGGAGCGGGTGACGTAGTGCTGCACGAGCTCCCTGCCCTCGAGGATCGCGATCTGGTCGCGCTCGCCGTGCTCGGTGATGACCATGAGCTTGTCGGTCACGCGCGGGGGCATGGGGATCTGCTCGCGACGATGCCCGCGGGAAGAGCGCGCACCCGTTCCGATCCCCGAGCCGGTGCGGCTGCGGGAGCTGCGGAGCCGGGTGGGGCCGCCCGCGGCAACGTCCGCCTGACGGGAGGCAGCCGTACGGCGGGTCTTCGGCTCGGCCTTCACCTTGGGCTCGGCCTTCACCTTGGGCTCGGCCTTCGCCTTGGGTTCGGCCTTCGCCCGGGTCTTGGGTTCGGCCTTGGCGTCGCCCTTGGATCGGGGTTCCGGCTTGGTCCGCGCTCCGGTCTTCGACGCGGACTTCGCCCCGGTCGCGGCCCTGGCGCGCGTTCGGGTGGGTGCCGAAGCTCTCTCGCCATCCTCCTTCGAGGTCGTCTCGCCGCGGGCCTTCGCGGGGGCGGTGGTCCCGCCCGTGCGGCGGCGGCGTGGCGGCGCGGCGGTGGGCTCGTCGGGCGTGGCGTCGTCCCGCTGGGTCTCGACGGAATCGCCAGGCGGGGCCTCCTC
>JALYMB010000390.1 GCA_030773935.1 Actinomycetota bacterium
GGGCTAACGAGCGTCCGTTCGCGCGGAGCTCGGCATCGAGGAACGCGTCGACCACGGTTGCCTTCGCCATCGGGTTGCCGCGCACACCGGACAAGACGCGATCGAGATCGTCGATCGTCACGTCGCCGGTCGAGAACAACACCGGCGCAAGGAATCCGCGGATGACGAGCCACACACCTTCGTTGAATTCCTCCGAGTAGCCGGGGTCGATCCCGGATACACATTCGCCCCAACCCTCGGCGTCGTCCGTTACCACGCGCGCCAACAGACACACCTTCTCGGTCTCGACACCGAAGCTCGTGCGGAACGGGCCGACGAGGGGGAGGCCGATCATCCGAAGCTCGATCGCGCGGACGGTCGTCATCGTGGTCGCGTGCAGACGTAGGTGGAATCGCCCGTGAACCCGGTCGCAACGAGGCCCGCATCGAAGCACGCGGTGAACGCATCCCAGGTCGCCGCCCGCCAGGTCTCGGCGAGCAACCGGTCGTGTTCTCGGAGCTCGTGGTAGTCGCGGGGGATGCGGATCAGCGCCGCCCCATCGCCGAAGCCGCGCATCTGCGATGGCACGGGCACCGGTAACGAGGGATCGTCGCCCCCGCGACCGAGCACCTCCACGCCCGCAGCGTCGGGGGGGCCGGCGGCTTCGCGCTCCAGATCCCACCTGACCATCAGCCGGTCGCTCCGTTCTCCCGCGTTCAGCGCGTCGGGCATCTCGCCGTAGAAGTCCGGCAGGAATCGATCCGCGATCGCACCGAGCTTGGTCAAGTTGAAATGGGCGTTGCGCGACAGCAACGGATCGAACGTCCAGCGCACCACCGTGATCCCCTGCTCCAGGCACTGCGCGCGCTGGGCCAGCTTCAGCGCGAGGCCGACGCCCTGGTGCCGCCGGTCGGGCAGGGTCGCCAACATGTGCGAGTGGACGTGGAGGCCGTCATCGGGCTCGACGCCGGCCCACCCGAGGACGTAGCCGACCAGCAGCCCGTCGTCGGTGTGGGCCCCGTAGGGGGCGTTCCCGCTCTCACCCAGAGCAACGATCATCTCCCTGGGCAGGAGCTGATGGTTGCCCCAGGTGGCGATCATGATCTCCAGGACGCTCTGGGCGTCCTGCACGGAGGTCAGCGGGCGAAGCGAGACATCGGCGGCCGCGGCGGCCGCGTGGGCGTGTGCCCAGGGAGATATGGCCAACCGCGGCTCAGCCGCCGGCGGGCGGAGGCAGCTCCTGCCACTCGGTGTCGTCGAGGTCGGATCCCCGACGCCTCTTGAAGAACTGCACGACCCCCGCGACGACGGCGCCGATCACGGCCATCTTCATGAGCTTGCGGAAGAAGCCGCCCTTCTTCTCCTGGTCCTTGGTGTCCTCAGCCATGATGTGCGGCCTCCCTCTTCCCGTGTGGGCCTGGGTGAACGTGAACCCTCGCGTCCTCCCTGAGGTGGAAGGGTAGCGGAATCCGTCTCCCTGCGTCTTCGGGACAACCGCGCGGGGTCGGGAGACATCGCCTCGCGTGGACCCTCGTCGCAGGATCGGACGCATGGACCCCGGTTGCCGCCGTCCCTGCTGCGATGTAGTGGTTACGTGTGCGGGAAGCTGGGGGGAGCGTTGCGGCCGGGTGGATCGCCGCGCTCACGGGCTCCACCGTCGCCGTCTGGGCCGTCGCCTCCGATCCTCGCCCCCTGGCCCTGGTGATCGAGAGCGGCTGCATCCTCTATTCGGTGCTCGGCGGCGTCCTCGTCGCCAGGTCGGGCCACCTGGCCGGCCCCCTCCTCTGTGTTGCGGGGATCGCCGGCGCCGTCGCCCTCGGCTCCGCGCCGCCGGATCGAGGTTCGCACGTCGCTCTCGCCGCAGCAACCGGCGCGCTGGCGGTCGCACTGGTCTCGCTGCCGGAGGGACACCTCGCATCTCGCGGGCGGCGAGCGGTCGCGGCGCTGTCGATCGCGGGGGTCGTCGTCGTGACGGCGACCGCCCTCGCCCGTGGGCTCTCAGGGGCGTCTGCGAGTGTCGGTTGGTGGCTCGGGGGATCCACGCTCGCCGCCGCCGGAGCCGGCGCCTGCTTCGCACTGGTCATACGAGCTCGGGCGGCGACCGGTACTGAGCGCGCGAAGGTTACGTGGCCCGCCGCCGGAGCGCTCCTCACAGCCGCGGCGGTCGCGGGGCTCGTCCTGTTCGGTGACGGCATCTCCCTGGACGGCGGGGGCCCGTGGTCCTGGGCGGCCGGGACGACGATCGGGTTCTTTCTCCCGGCCTGTCTGGTCGTCAGCGCCGTTCGATGGAAGCTGTTCGACGTCTGGCGGTTCGGCGGCTACCTCGCCGACTACCGGCTCTGGACCGCGTCGTTCGCGATGCTCGCAGCGGCGGTCGTCGGGGCGGCCGCCACGCTCCTCGGGCTGGCGGTGGGCGTCCCCGCGTGGAGAGCGATCGCGATCGGGGCGGCCGCCGTGGTCGCCGCGGCACTCGCCGGAGCCGGTCGAGCTCGCCTCCAGGATCGCGTCGATCGTCGGTTCGGCCAGCATCAGGAGGACCCCGCTCGGACCCTGGAGGACCTCGCGGGGCGGTGGGGGGGAGAAGACTGGGACCCCGGATCCCTGCGCGGGCCGGTGTTCGATCTGCTCGCGCACGTGGCGCCCATGGTCGTCGTCGAAGGGGTGGACGGTGTCCGTTTCGCCGTGCACACGAACGACCGAGAGATCGGCCGCCACACGTTCGTCCACGGAGCGTACGACCTGCCCACGATGGAGGTGGCGATGCGGCTCCTCGGAGATCAGGGCCACGAGCTCCGCGGGCGCTCCTTCCTCGACGTGGGAGCGAACATCGGCACCGCTGCCGTGATGGCGGTGCGTCGTTTCGGCGCCTCGGGATGCCTGGCGATCGAGCCGGCTCCCGACAACCTGGAGCTCCTGCGGTGGAACATCGCGCTGAACGGGATGCAGGAGGTCGCGACGGTCTTTCCGGTCGCTCTGTCGGACCACGAAGGACGGCTCAGACTGGAGCTGTCGGACTCGAACGCCGGTGACCATCGCCTGCAGACCGACCCGCCTGAGCCGGGACCCGGGAAGCGCGATGAACGCCGCGGGGTCGAGGTCGAGGTGATCCGGCTCGATGAGCTCATCGGGCGAGGCGACATCCAGCTCGACACGCTGGGCCTCCTGTGGATGGACGTGCAGGGACACGAGGGCCAGGTCCTGTCGGGAGCCCGCGAGCTCCTGAGGAGCGGCATCCCCATCGTCGTCGAGCTCTGGCCATCAGGACTGCGACGCGCGGGAGGGCTGGAGTCGTTCTGGGACGCGCTCGAGGGGAATTACCGGTGGGCCGTCGACCTGCGCGCCGGCTCCGGCGAACGCCCGCGGATGGCGCCCATCTCGCAGCTCCGTGCGTCGATCGGCGACACCGACGATCCGGGCTGGTTCACCGACATCCTCGTCACCCGGTGACGACGACGATGCCGGCCGGAACCCGGCCCACCTGATCCGACGGCGTTTGTATAGGCTGCCAGGAGGTAGGAGCGTGTTCGTGCCGACGATGTGGCCCGATATTTCCGAGAGCGAGTTGGAGCAGGGCTGATGTCGCGCCCCCCCCAGAGCTGGAGCGACCGACGCGCTGCGATGCGCGGGCAGCTCGGGCGACTCGCCCACCTGGCGAAACGCTGGATGCATCGGTCCGCGTCGCCGGGGCCGCCGCGTCCCGGGCCGGCAGACTGGCTCCGGGCGCATCTCCCGCTTCGTCGGGAGGTTCGCATCCAGCGCGCCGTACGAGCGCAGAACCGCACCTCTCTCACGAAGACACCGCCCGTGTTGGTTGGGACACGCGGTCGGATCCTGGGGAGCCTCGCGGGCCTGATCGTGGTCGGTGGGACCGGAGCGGTCTTGCTCCTCGGTGGCCACGAGAGCCGCGCGGAGGGTGACGTCACGATCGGACCGACACCGAGCTCCGTGACGAGCCCGAGTCCGACACCGATCCCAACGACCACGGTCGCCAAGACCTCCACGCCCGACCCTCACGCACTGAGGCCCCCGAGGGAGCCGTCGACCGCCCGGAACACGGTGCCGACCCACGGGACCGGTGGCACGGGAGGGAGTGGCCATTCGCCGAGTCCCACTCACTCCCACAGCCCATCCCCAGCGCCGTCGCCCAGTCCATCACCGGCACCGTCGCCCAGCCCATCACCGGAACCGTCGCCCAGTCCATCACCGGAACCCAGTCCATCACCGGAACCCAGTCCCTCGCCGAGCGTGTGAGTCGAGGGCGTCCGTCCTCGACGGAGATCGGGGCCCGTCTCCGGTCGCAGCTTCGCTAGGGCACCCTCAATGGCTCCCCGCAGCGACGATCCGCTCGCTGGGCTGCGTGTTCCCTCGTGGGCCTGGATGGACTTGAACCATCGACCTCTTCCTTATCAGGGAAGCGCTCTAACCGGGCTGAGCTACAGGCCCAAAGATCCACGGCGCCGGAAGTCCGGCCCGCGGGGCAGGGTAATCACGGGCGCGAAAGGGTGTCAATCGACCCGTGCGCCCGGCCCCTCATTTCTTCTCCGCCAGCGTGATCTCCACGCCGCCGACCACGTCGGAGATGAGGTTGTAGAGGAAGGCCACCATGAGATTGATCAACGACCAGACGACGACCATGCCGCATCCGAGCAGGAAGACCCTGGGCAGCAGGTATCCGGGCTGGATGTGGAACGTGGAGCCGTCCTGCGCGGGGAAGATCTTCGTGACCCACTCCTCGATCGTGTCGATCACCCCGACCGCCTGCATGATCATGTACAGGAAGACCAGACCCAGGAACACGGCAACCATCACGCAGAAGTAGAAGATCACCGAGAACTTCAGCACCGACAGGGGCCCGACCCGCCGGATCGTGACTCGTGTTCGCCGTTGCGGGGGTTTCGCCCTCGCCTCGGGCGCGAGAGCCGGCGCGGGCTCCGGCTGCACCTCGGACACGGCGGGCGCCGAGGGCGTGGTCATCGCTGCACCGGCCGCAACCACGGCGGCCGACGGTGCGCTCTGCGTGCCGGAAGGGGTCGGTTCATCCACGGTCTGTGCCATGTTCCTTCCCTTTTCGCCTTCCCGAAGCCACAAGGGTACGCCCTCGAGGCGGCCTGCCTGCGCCGTTTCGACCGGGGAAACCTAGATCCGCCCGGGGCCTTCCCCAGCGAACAGCAGACGCGCGTGGAGCACGGAGAGTGCCCCCAGCACCAGCGGCGTGAGCACCCATTCCGCCGCGGAGGCGTCCGGCTGCAGACCGATGGCGCCCAGGCCGACCAGGGCGCCGCCGACCGCGAGCACGATCGTGCGCACGGTGCCCGTCACGGGTGCCCGCAGCCCGAACATGCCCGCCGCCACCGCCGATGCCCCCACCATGATCGTCCCCCACCAGATCATCGGCCGATTATCGTGCCCCCGTGGCACGGATGTCCTCCGTCGCGAACGACCTGCGCCTGATCCTGTGGATCCAGGCACTGCGGGCGTTCGTGTACGGCTTCGGGGTCGTGGTCCTGGGCGCTGCCCTGGCCCGCAGCGGTCTGTCGGATGCGGCCGTGACCCTCGTGTTCACCGCGATGCTGGCCGGCATGGCGCTGGCGTCGATCCTGGTGGGGTTCGTGGGCGACCGCGTGGGCCGTCGGCGGCTCTACGCGGCGCTGCTGGGCATCATGGGGATCGCGGGGGCGGTGTTCGCGCTCTCCGAGAGCGTGTGGGTCCTGTGTCTGGTGGCGTTGAGCGGCACCATGTCGACCGACGCGAACGAGTCCGGGCCGATCACGTCCCTCGAGCAGGCGATGATCGGGCAGGCGTCCCCGGAGGCCCGCGTCCAGGTCTTCGGGCGGTACAACGCCGTGGCATACCTCGCTGGGGCCCTGGGGTCGCTCACCGCCGGCGGCCCGGCGTTCCTGCGGAACGTATGGGCGGGCGCGCCGCAGGACCAGCGCTGGCTGCTGGTGTTCCCCCTTGTGGCGGCCGTGTCCGTGGGCCTCGCGATGCGCCTGAGCCCCAGGATGGAGTCCGGGCCCGATCGTCCGGAGCACCCGCTGAGCCGGTCACGGCGCAACGTGGTGCGCCTCTCGGCGTTGTTCGCAACGGATGCCTTCGCCGGCGGGTTCGTGGTCTCGTCGTTCATCGCGTTCTGGTTCTTGCGGCGCTTCGACGCATCGCTGGAGCTGATGAGCGCGGTGTTCTTCGCCGGCGGCCTGCTGCAAGCGGGGTCCTCGGTCGTCGCCGCCCGCGTGGGAGCGCGCTTCGGCCTGCTCAGGACGATGGTCCTGTCGCATCTGCCCTCGAACCTGCTGTTGATGGCCGTGCCACTGATGCCCGCGGTCGGCCCCGCCGCCGCCTGCCTGCTGGTGCGGTTCGCTCTGAGCCAGATGGACGTGCCCACCCGCCAGGCGTACATCGCCGGGCTGGTGGACCCTGAGGAGCGGACCGCGGCGGCCGCCTTCACCAACACCTCGCGCTACGTGGCACGGCCGTTCGGACAGATCCTTGCCGGGCCGCTGATGGCCAACGTCGCGTTGGGTGCGCCGTTCGTCGTGGCCGGCACGATCAAGTGCGGCTACGACCTGGTTCTGTGGCGTACGTTCCGCAGGGTAGAGCTACCGGAGGAAGCTATTCCTCCTCCATCTGAGTGATCACGGGAGCCAGCGCCACGACGTGGGCACCCTCCTCAACGCGCATCGTGCGCACCCCCTGGCTGGAGCGCCCCACGCGGCGGATGTCGCTGGCGGTCACACGGATCACGATGCCGCTGGAGCTGATCACGAACATGTCCTGATCCTTCGAGCCGATGTAGGCCCCCGCCAGCAGACCTGTCTTCTTCGTGAGCTGATGGCCGATCACGCCCTTGCCGCCGCGACCCTTCGGCGGGTAGTCGGAGAGCTTCGAGCGCTTGCCGTAGCCCTGCTCGGTCACGCTGATCATCTCGTCGCCGTCGGACGCCAGGCCGACGGCGAGGACGACGTCGTCCTCGGCCAGGCGCATGCCGATCACACCGCCGGCGTCCCGGCCCATGGGCCGAACGAGGGCCTCCTTGAACCGGATCGCCTGGCCCCTGCGCGAAACGAGGAAGGCTTCGTCCTTGCCGTCGGTGAGGCGGACGTCGATCAGTTCGTCGTCGCCGCGCAGCTTGACGGCGATCAGCCCGCTGCGTGGCGAGTCGTACTCGGGCAGCTTCGTCTTCTTCACGATGCCCTTCCGCGTGACGAACAGGAGATTGCGCCCCTCCACGTAGTCCTTCAGATCGATCACCGCGCTGATCTTCTCGTCGCCGTCGAGCGCGACGCCGGGCAGGTTCGCGGCGTAGAGACCCCGCGCGGTCTTCGACGACTCCGGGATCGCGTGTGCCTTCACCCGGTACACGCGTCCCTTCGTGGTGAAGAACAGCATCCAGTGGTGCGTCGTCGTGGTGAACACGTGCTTCACCACGTCCTCCTCCTTGAGGTTCTGGCCCCGGACACCTTTGCCACCGCGGCCCTGTCGCCGGAAGGAGTCCACCGGGAGGCGCTTCACGTAGCCCGCGCGGCTGACGGTGATGATCACGTCCTCCTCGGCGATCAGATCCTCGATGTCGAAGTCCCCCTCGTCGGCGCCGATCTTCGTGCGGCGGGCGTTGGCGTGCTTCTTGCGGATCTCGGCGAGTTCGTCCTTGATCAGCCCCCGGATCTTTCGGGGGTTCTTCAGCAGGATGTTCAGGCGTTTGATCGTCGCGAGGAGTTCGGCGTGTTCCTTGTCCAGCTCCGCGCGCGCGAGGCGGGTGAGACGGCGCAGGGGCATGTCGAGGATGTGGTTGGCCTGGATCTCACTGAGCTTGAACTTCTTCATCAGGCCGGTGCGAGCCGTATCGGCGTCGGCCGAGGCGCGGATCAGCTTGATCACCTCGTCCAGGTGGTCGAGGGCGATCAGCAGACCCAGGACGATGTGATCGCGCTCCTCGGCACGTCGCAGCTCGTAGCGCGTGCGCCGGGTGACGACATCGACCTGGTGATCGACGTAGTAGCCGATCATCTCGGCGAGGTTCAGCGTGCGGGGCACGCCGTCGACGAGCGCGAGCATGATCACGCCGAAGCTGTCCTGCAGCTGCGTCTGCTTGTAGAGCTGGTTCAGCACGACCTGCGCGTTCGCGCCCTTCTTGCAGTCGATGACCAGCCGCATGCCGTGGCGGTTCGACTCGTCCTTGAGGTCGGCGATGTCCCGGATCTTTCCGAGCTTGACCAGGTCGGCGATCTTCTCGGCGAGGCGGGCCTTGTTGACCTGGTAGGGAAGCTCGGTCACCACGATCCGGGGGCGCCCGTTCGCGCTCTCCTCGATCTGCGTGACGGCACGCACCTTGATCGAGCCGCGGCCCGTCTCGTACGCGTCGCGGATCCCCTGGCGGCCCATGATGGCGGCGCCGGTCGGGAAGTCGGGACCCTTCACGAACTTCATGAGGTCGGCCGGGGTCGCCTCGGGGTGGTCGAGGTAGTGCGCGACGGCGTCGCAGACCTCGCCCAGGTTGTGCGGGGGGATGTTGGTGGCCATGCCGACGGCGATCCCGCCGGCGCCGTTCACCAGCAGGTTGGGCCAGCGCGCCGGCAGGACCAACGGCTCCTGCTCGTACCCGTCGAAGTTCGGCGCGAAGTCGACCGTCTCAGCGTCGATGTCGCGCAGCATCTCCATGGCCATGGGCGACAGCCGCGCTTCGGTGTAGCGATAGGCGGCGGCCGGGTCACCGTCGACGGATCCGAAGTTGCCGTGGCCGTCGATGAGGGGCACGCGCAGGGACCAGTCCTGCGCCATGCGCACGAGCGCGTCGTACACCGACTGGTCGCCGTGGGGGTGGTACTTGCGCAGGACGTCACCGATCACGGCGGCGCTCTTGCGGTGCGGCCGGTCCGGACGGAAGCCAGACTCGAGCATGGCCCACAGGATCCGCTTGTGCACCGGCTTCAGGCCGTCGCGGACGTCGGGCAGCGCCCGCCCCACGATCACCGACATGGCGTAGTCGAGGTAGGACCGCTGGATCTCCTCCTCGAGCTGCACGCTCTCGATGTTGCCGGCGAACAGCCCCCCCTGCGGCATGTGTGTTGGTCAGCTCCTTCGCTCAGACGTCCAGGTTCTGGACGTACTTGGCGTTCTGCTCGATGAATGCCTTGCGCGCCGGCACGTCATCACCCATCAGCACCGTGAACAGCCGGTCGGCGGCCACGGCGTCCTCGAGGGTCACCTGGAGCAGCGTCCGGTGTTCCGGGTCCATGGTGGTGTTCCACAGCTGCACCGCGTCCATCTCGCCGAGACCCTTGAACCGCTGCGGCGAGTCGATCTTCTTGCCGTTCATGTTCTTGCGGTACTCGTCCCACTGGCGCTCGGTGTAGAAGTACCGCTCCTGCTTGCCCTCCTTGAACAGGTACAGCGGGGGCTGCGCGAGGTACACGTAGCCCGCGTCGATCATCGCCGGCATGTTCCGGAAGAAGAAGGTGAGCAGCAAGGTCCGGATGTGCGCGCCGTCGACGTCGGCGTCGGCCATCAACACCACGCGGTGGTACCGCGCCTTCTCGAGGTCGAACTCCTCCCCGATGCCGGTGCCGATCGCCGTGATCAGCGCCTGGATCTCGAGGTTCTCCAGGGCCTTGTGCAGCCGCGCCTTCTCGACGTTCAGGATCTTGCCGCGGATCGGGAGGATCGCCTGGGTCGCGCGGTCGCGCGCGTTCTTCGCGCTACCCCCGGCGCTGTCGCCCTCGACGATGTAGAGCTCGCAGCTGGCAGGGTCGGTGAGCTGGCAGTCCGCGAGTTTGCCGGGGAGCGAGCCGGATTCCAGGAACGACTTGCGCCGCGTGAGATCGCGAGCCTGCCGCGCCGCCAGCCGGGCCTTCGCGGCTCCGGAGGCCTTGCTGAAGATGCGCCTGGCGTCCGCGGGATGTTCCTCCAGCCACGTGGAGAACTGCGCGTTCATGGTGGTCTCGACGAGCGACCGCATGCTGGCGTTCCCGAGCTTGGTCTTCGTCTGACCCTCGAACTGCGGATCCCGGAGCTTCACCGAGATGATCGCGATCAGGCCCTCGCGGACGTCCTCGCCGATGAGGTTCTCGTCCTTCTCCTTCAGCAGGCTCTTGGCCCGCGCCCAGCGGTTCAACACGTTCGTGAGGGCCTTCTTCAGCCCCTCCTCGTGCATGCCGCCTTCGTGGGTGTTGATCGTGTTGGCGAAGGAGTAGAACGACTCGGTGTAGCCGTTGTTCCACTGCATGGCGACCTCGACCTCGCCGTCGTCGCCCTTCGTCTCGATGGGGATGATGCGGTGGACCGCCTCCTTGCCCTGGGCCAGGTACTTCACGAAGTCCACCAGGCCACCTGATGCCTTGAAGGTCTCCTTGTGGGCCGGATCCTCTCGTTCGTCGGTCAGCGTGATCTCGGTGCCCTTGTTCAGGAAGGCCAGCTCACGCATCCGCTCCGCCAGGGTCTCCCGCTTGAACTCCAGGGTCTCGACGAAGACTTCCGGGTCGGGCCAGAACGTGACCTTGGTGCCGGTCTTGGTGGTGGCCTTGCCCTTCTTGAGGGCCGACAGCCGCTTGCCGCGCTCGTAGGACTGGGTCCAGGTGGCGCCCTCCCGCCGGACCTCGACGTCGAGGCGCTTCGAGAGCGCGTTCACCACTGAGACCCCCACGCCGTGCAGGCCGCCGGAGATGGCGTAGCCGCCGCCGCCGAACTTGCCGCCGGCGTGCAGCACGGTCAGCACGACCTCGACGGCGGGGCGACGGTCCTTGGCGCCGGGGATCGGCTTCACGGGGATCCCGCGGCCGTTGTCGGTGACGGTCACGGAGTTGTCGGGATGGATCGTGACGGCGATCTTGTCGGCGAAACCGGCCATCGC
>JALYMB010000391.1 GCA_030773935.1 Actinomycetota bacterium
GCCGAAGGCCACGACCGCGTTGGCCCAGCTCAGCCCGTCCTCGTCCACCAGGTTCGGGACGGCGGCGGACGACACCGCGTAGATCGGCGATTCGATCACCGCCGTCACGAAAGCGACGAGCAGGTACTGGCCCGGCGTCCGCATGAACATCAGGACCACGAACCCGGCCGCTGCGCACAGGTCCGTGATCACCAGGACCCGGCGGCGCTCGAACCGGTCGCCCAGCCAGCTGGCGACCGACACGAACACACCCTGCGCCCCGATGGTGAGCAGGAGCGTCCACGCCACCCACGTGTTGGACCTGCCGGTGAGGTGGTAGATCACATAGGCGAGGGCCGCGAAGGCGGCGCCGCTTCCGCCCAGGGATATCAGCCGGGCCGCGGCCACGCGGCGCACCGCCCGGCGCTGGTCAACGGTGTTCACGGGGTCATCCTTCCACGCTGACAGGCGTCGTGGCCTCCTTCCCCATGACTATCGGCAGCAGGATGAGGGAGGCGACACTTGAGGCGAGAGCGGCCACCACGTACAGCCCCTGCGCGCTGGTGAGCGCCAGAACCGGCCCCGCGAGCACGTACCCCGCCGCAAGCGCGATGTGCGCCACTGCCTCCGACGCCGACATCACCCGTGCGCGGACGACGTCGGGCGTACGGCGCTGCTTGATCCCCTGATCGGCGACGATCGCGATCGCATCAGCGATCCCGTTGGCCATGACGAAGACGAGCACCGGCCAGAACGCGGGCGACAGACCCATGCCCAGCGACGTGGCGGCGATCCCGGCGGTTCCCAGCACGACCCACCGGCGCTCCGTGCGCTCGCTGAGGCGCCGGCCGAGGAATGACCCGACCACCGACCCGGCCCCCCAGCAGGAGATGATCAGACCGAACCCGACGTCTCCGGTGCCGAAGTGCTCGGCCAGGGGCCGGTCGGCGACCATCCCCATCCCCAGGCCCAGCACCATCACCCCGGCCGCCAGCACGATCCGCAGCAGCAGCGGGTCGCGACGGATGAAGCGGAACCCCGCCACCACACCCTGGTGCTCCTGAGCCTCCTCGTCGGTGTGGACACTCGAGAAGGACCGGCGCACCGACCACACCAGACACACGGAGACCACGAAGGTGAGGGCGTTGGCTCCGAACACCCAGCTCGGCCCGAGCGCGGCCACCAGCACCCCACCCAGGACGGGTCCCAACGTGATGCCGGCGTTGACGCCCACGCTGATCCAGCTGTTCGCCCACGGCAGCTGCGACTCGTCGTCCACCAGGTTGGGGATCGCGGCTCGGGAGGCCGCGAAGAACGGCTGATCAGCGATCGCCGATACGAAGGCGAAGCCCAGCAGCGCCGGCGGACCGTGCACCAGCGCCATCGTGGCGAAGGCGGCCGCGCCCACCAGCTCGGAGGCGATCATGACCTTCCGCCGGTCGAACCGGTCGCCGACGTGGCCGGCGAAGGGTCCCACGAAGCCACCCACGCCGAACGTCAACAACAGCGTGGCGGACAGCCACCCGGGAGAGTGGTTCGTCCGCTCGTAGATCGTGGCCATCAGTGCGGTGTACGCAGCGGCGCCGCCGGTGACCGAGATCAGCCGCGCGACGGCGAGACGGTGGACGGAAGTGCGAGCCGATTGGAGGGTGCTCGGGTCGTTCATGAGGCGGACTCCTGCGGTGGGCGGGTGACGGGCGGACGGCTGGTGCTGCGCCGCGGACGACGGAGCGTCCGGCGGGGGCGCGGGGGTGGTGTCAGCCGAGGAGTCGCTTCATCACGCGCGCGAGTCTAGCACCGCGATCTAGAGCGGAAGGGTGATCGCGCGCAGGCGGTTCGCGCCGATCGTCCGGCCGATGTTCTCGAGCACGTGGGGCGGGACCGGGGCGTCCACGGTCAGACCCATCAGCGCCTCGCCACCCTCGGATTTGCGCCCCACCTCCATCGTGGCGATGTTCACGCCGTGCTCGCCCAGGATCGTGCCGACGGTGCCGATCACGCCGGGCACGTCCAGGTAGGTGAAGAAGACCATGTGCTCGGCGGGAGTGATCTCCACATCGAAGTCGTACACCTGCGTCACGCGCTCGTTGTTGCGCTTGCCCACGAGCGTGCCGCCCACCGTGACGGGCCCCTCGTCGGTCTCGGCGCGCAGCGAGATCAGGCTCACGTAGTCCTGCGACACCGTGGAGCGCATCTCGCTCAGGCCGATCCCCCGCTCCCTCGCGAGCATCGGGGCGTTCACGAACGAGACGGGTTCGTGCACGACGGCGCTCAGGATGCCCTTGAGGATCGCGAGCGTCAGCACCCGCGTGTCGGCCTCGGCGATCCGACCCAGGTACGCGCACTCCAAGGCGCGCACGCCGCTCTCCGACAGCCCGGCCATGAGCGCTCCCAGGCGCTCGGCCAGATGCAGGAACGGGCGCACGATCTCGGAGACCTCGGCGCCCGCCGAGATGTTCACGGCGTAGGGGACGAACTCACCCTTGAGTGCCAGCCGCACCATCTCGGCGACCGTGGTTCCCGTCTTGTCCTGCGCCTCCACCGTTGAGGCGCCCAGGTGAGGTGTCACGACGACGTGCTCGTTCCCGAACAGCGGGCTGTCCGTCGTGGGTTCGACCGCGAAGACGTCGAGCGCGGCGCCACCCAGGTGGCCGCTCTCCACCGCCTTGGCCAGAGCCTCCTCGTCCACGATCCCACCCCGCGCGGTGTTGATGAGGCGCGCACCCTCCCGCATCAACGACAGCTCGTGGGCGCCGATCAGCCCCTCGGTGTCGGGAGTACGCGGGAGATGGATCGTGACGAAGTCCGCCTGGACCAGGAGGGACTCCAGCGTGGGCATCACGTCCACACCCATCTCCTTTGCCCGATCGCCGCTCACGTAGGGGTCGAAGGCGATCACGCGCATCCCGAACGCGGCGGCTCGGGTGGCCACCAGCGCCCCGACCTTGCCGAGCCCGATCACGCCGATCGTCTTGCCGGCGAGCTCCACGCCCTGCCACGCCGCGCGTTCCCACGAGCCCGCCTTCAACGCCGCGTGGGCCTGTGGGATGTTGCGAGCCTGCGCCAGGAGGAGCGCCATGGCATGCTCCGCCGCGCTGATCACGTTGGACTGGGGGGCGTTGACCACCATCACGCCCCGTCGGGTGGCGGCCTCCACGTCCACGTTGTCCAGACCGATGCCCGCGCGCGCGATCACCTTCAGGATGTCGGCGTTATCCAGGACCTGGGCGGTGACCTGGGTGGCGCTTCGGATGACCAGGCCCTCGTAGGCCCCGATCTCCTCCGCGAGACCGTCGGCGGCGAGCTCCGGCCGGACATCCACCTGGAAGTCCTTGCGGAGCAGTTCGAGGCCGGCCTCCGACAGTTGCTCGGTGACCAGGACCCTCACTCGACCTCCTGGAACACCGTCTCGGCTGCCGCCACGGCCGCGCCCCGCTTCACGGGGTGGCCGAGTCTCTCCAGGGTCATCTCGAGGGCCGCGAGCCCACGGATGATGTCGAGCTCGCTGACGTAGCCGAAATGCCCGATCCGGAAGACCTTGCCCTTGAGCGGACCCTGACCGGGTGCCAGCACGCAGCCGAAATCGGCGCGGATCCGGTCGCAGATCGTGTCCGCGTCGGCAGCCTCGGGCGCCCGGATCGCCGTGACGGTCCAGTTGTCCTCCAGGCCCTCGCCGAACAGGTCCAGGCCCAGCGCCCGCGCTCCCTCCTTGACCGCGGCCGAGAGCATCCGGTGGCGCGCCATCGCGACGTCCACGCCGTCCTGGAAGTAGAGCTCCAGCGCGGCGTGTAACCCCTGCATCACGCTGATCGCGGGCGTCCACGGGTTCTCCGGGTGGGGCAGGTCGGCGAACCGCTTGTAGGTGGCCCAGTCGAAGTAGAACCGGGGGCACGTCGCCGTCTCGCTCGCCGCCCATGCGCGCTCGCTGATCGCCACGAACGCGATCCCGGGACTCGCGCTCAGCGCCTTCTGCGAGCCGCCCACCGCGACGTCGATCCCCCAGTCGTCGAACGCGAACGGCACGGCGCCAAGGCTCGAGACCACGTCGACCACGACCATGGCGCCGGCGTCGTTGGCCACCCGGGCGAGTCGCTCGATCGGCTGGATCACGCCTGTGGAGGTCTCGCTCTGGGTGAGCAGCACGGCCTTCACGGGATGCTCGGCGAGGGCGTCGGCCACCTTGACCGGGTCGATCCTCGTGCCCCACTCCTCCTCCATCGTGCGCACGACCAGGCCCTGGGACTCGGCCAGCTTCCGGAACCGGTCGGCGAAGAAGCCGGCGAGCGGGACCAGTACGTGATCGCCGGGTGAGAACACGTTCTGAACGGCGGACTCCAGACCGCCCGTCCCGCTCGAGGTCATGAGCAGGACGTCGGCGGAATCGGCGCGGTACAAGGTCTTCAGGTTGTTGGTCACCTCGCGCATCAGCTTCCCGAAGCCGGGACCACGGTGATAGACGAGCGGGCTTCCCTGGGCCAGGAGCACCTCGGGCGGGATGGGGGTCGGACCGGGGGCCAGGATGATCTCGGGCCTGTCCACGTCGCTCACTCCTCGAAGGCGTCGGAGCTAGAAGCCTAACAGCGGCCCCATCGCGGAACGCCCCGCGCTCCGTATCATCCCTCGAAGCCGCGAGGTCCTGCGCGGGCGGACGAAAGGGGAACGTGGGCACCCTGCGGTTCCTGCTCAAGCGGTTCGTGGC
>JALYMB010000392.1 GCA_030773935.1 Actinomycetota bacterium
GTGCACGACTCCGCTGCCGACCAGCGGGCCCGGGCTCGCGGGATCCCACAGGGCGTCCCCGTAGCCAGCGAGGTTCCCCCCAGCCTCCACCATCACGGTGTCGCGGGGGAGGTCGACGTGGGGCAGGTGCCAGAACCACGTCAGCTCGTCTCGGGCGTGCTCGGCGGCCCCCATGCTGTCGACCTGCACCGTCTCGACGAGGGCCACCACTGCGTCGAGGTCGTCGGCCGCGGCCGGGCGCGAGGTGTACCCGGCCGGGAGATTCACTCCCCGACGGCCCTCTTCCTGGTGGCCGTCGTCTTCTTCGCGGCCGTCTTCTTCGAGGGCGCCGTGGTCTTCTTCTTCGACGACGCCGTGGTCTTCTTCGCAGCGGTCTTCTTCCGGGTGGGCGCCGCGGGCTCGTCCACCTGCTTCTTGGCGGCGGCCACGCTGGCCTTCAGCGCCTCCATCAGGTCGACGACCTTGGCGGTTGGCTCGGGCGCGACGCTCTCGATCTCCTGGCCGTTGATCTTCGCCTCCACGATCTTCAGCAGCGCCTCGCGGTACTCGTCGGTGAACTCCTCCGGGTTCCAATCGGCCGTGAGGTTCTCGATCAGCTGGCGCGCCATCTGCAGCTCCTGCTCGCGCACCTTCACGTCCAGGTTCACGTCGGCCTCGAACGCGCGGATCTCGTCGGGCCAGTACATGGTCTCCAGCACGAAGGCGTCGTCCTTGAAGCGAAGGGCCGACAGGTGCTCCTTGTCCCGGAAGCTGACCTTGGCGATGCCGACCTTGTCGTCCTGGCTCATGGCCTCGCGCAGCAGGGCGTAGGCCTTGGCCCCGGTCTCGTCGGGGACCAGGTAGTAGGACTTCTTGTACAGGGTGGGATCGATCTGGTCGAGATCCACGAACTGCACGATGTCGATGGCCCGACTGGACTCCACGGGCACGGCGTCGAAATCCTCGTCGGTCAGGACCACGTACTTGTCCTTCTCGTACTCGTAGCCCTTCACGATCTCGTCATAGGAGACCTCCTCGCCGTCGATGGAACAGGTTCGCTTCATGCGGATCCGCCCGCCGTCCGAGGCGTGGATCTGGTTGAAGCGGAGCGTCTTCTCCTCGGTCGCCGGGTAGACGGCGACCGGGATCGTCACGAGGCCGAAGCTGATGGCCCCCTTCCACATGGTCCTTGGCATGGCAGACACCTCCGGAGATGATGGTTCCCGTCCTGGAAAAGCGGAGACGCGATTCTAGCCCCTGGGGCGGACAGCCTCCGCTTCGCGCGGGGATCAGCCCAGCAGGGCGTCGCTGAACGGGTACGGGATCTGGACCCGGCAGCCGGTGGCAGTGACCTCCACCTGATCCTCGAGTTTGACGCCCTCGGGCTCGTCCTCGGCGCCGAAGTAGGCCTCGAGGCACAGCACCATGCCGGGCTTGATCTCCCGGTCGGGGTTCGGCGGATGCGGGTCGTCGCCGAACGCGGCGCTCGGCCCCTCGTCGTCGAGGCCGGCGGCGTGCGAGAGCGCCTCGTACCGCCGGGCCCGGTACCGCTCGGGAAGGTCGGGTACACGCTGTGCGAACTCGCGGAACGTGATGCCGGGCACCACTGCGCCGCGCGCGGCGGCCAGCCAGTCGTGGGCGGCGCGGTAGGTGTCGCGCTGTGTCGGGGTGGGATCCACGGCGCCGCACAGGAACGTCCGGGACAGGTCGACGAAGTACCCCTCCCAGCCGAAGGCATCGGTGTCGGCGAAGACCAGCTCACCCGCCCGCACGGCGCGATCGGTCGCCTCGAGGTTCCACGGGTTCGTGTTGGGGCCGGACACGATGGCGCGGGTGACCAGGTACTCGCCGCTGTTGCGCAGCAGGACGTCGGTCATCTCCGCCAGGATGTCGATCTCCCGCACGCCCGGTCGCACGGCCGCCTCGACGGCTCCCATCAGCAGCATGCCGAGCTCCGCGTTGACCTGGAAGACCTTCAGCTCCTGCGGTGTCTTCACCTCGCGGGCCTCCATGGTGAGCTTGCCGGCGTCGGCGAGCCGCACACGCCGCTCGCCGAGCGCGAGGAACGCGGGCGCCGCCAGCTTGTCGACGAACAACGTCGAGCCGGCCGCGCCGACCTCGGTCATCGCGGCCACGATGTCGTCGGCCCACCGGCCCGCGCGGACCTCGACGTCGTCGAAGTACTCCCACGGCAAGAACGGTCGGACGTCCGGGGCGATCCGCTCGCTCACGTGCGCCGACTCGGCGTGCTCGAACAGGATCGGCGTTCCCTCGGCCGGCACCAGGGCGCACCGAACGGACGCCGTCATGCTGTAGACGCTCATGATCGCGGTGCCGGTCGCGTACCGGATGTTGCCGGGCATGAAGAACAGGGCGGCATCGGCACCGGCCGAGCGCATCGCCGCCTGCAGGCATGCGAGCCGCTCGGCCCGCAGCGTCGGCAGATCCACGACCGAGGTGTCGAGCGGCGGCGTCGTCACGCGCCGAAGACT
>JALYMB010000393.1 GCA_030773935.1 Actinomycetota bacterium
GCTCACACCCTGGCGGAGCCAGGGCGTGAGCTACGCCATCGTGTTCCGCCCGCTGCTGCCCGACGAGTCGGGTTGCTGAGCGGGCGCCCGGGCGCGAAGGGCCAGCGCCGCTAGGATGGGCGCTCCGCGGCGGCCAGGAGGCTCGAGGGATGAGGCAGCGTGCACGGCTCGCGACGGCACTCGTCGCGCTCTCGCTCTTCGCGGTCGCATGCGGTGGATCCGCCGGCGCGGCCGCGAGCCCCACTCCGGACCAGGGGATCGCCACCACCCTCACGGACTTCAAGATCAAGCCGGCGGAGGTGGAGGCCCCAGCGGGTGAGGTCTCCTTCGACCTGCAGAACGACGGACCCTCCGACCACACCTTCTTCCTGGTGAAGACCGACCTGGCCGAGGACGCCCTGCCGGTGGTGGACCACGTCGTCGACCTCGGCGGTCTCGACATCGCGGCGCAGGCGGGCGTGCTCCCCTTCGGGACCCACGCGTCCCTGACCGCGGATCTCTCGGCCGGTACCTACGTGATGTTCTGCAACCTGCCGGGTCATTACGAGTCCGACATGCACGCCGCCTTCACGGTGACCTAGCCGCCCATCCGGCTCGAAGACCGGCTCGAAGACCGGGTCGTGCCTAGTCAGGACGGGCCCCACCCGAACGGGTCAAGCACGACCCCCCGATTGCCGATGAGTGTCCGGCAGGATATTTCGGTGCCGAATGGGTCGGAGGAGTGGGGTGGGCGTGATGAGGCGAGACGTCCCGGATCCGGTCGCGGGCTGGTTCTCCGCCGGCGACGTCCGGGTGGACGCGGACTCCTCGGACCCCGTTGAGCTCGAGCGAGCGCTTCGCGACCTCCAGACTCGCTACCGGGGGCTGATCGACAACCTGCCGGCTGTGATCTACCTCCAGCGCCTGATCGACGGCACGATGGTCGAGGTCAGCCCCGGCATCCGGCAGCTGATGGGCGTGGAGCCCCAGGAGTGGCTGGACGATCCCGCGGGCCGGCTCGCCCCGATCCATCTCGACGACCTCGAACGCGTGGTGGCCGAGAAAGCACGTTGCATCGACGCCGGCGAGCCGTGCCGGCTGCAATACCGGGCCACTCGCGCGGACGGGCAGACGGTGTGGATCGATGAGGAGACCACGCTCATCAAGGATGAGAGTGGCTCCCCGATCTACTGGCTGGGATTGATGCTCGACGTGTCGGAGTCCGCCCGGACGCGTCAGCAGCTCGAGGAGTCCAAGCAGAAGTACGGGACGCTGGTCGAGCAGATCCCCGCCATCGTCTACATCGACGTCGCCGACGAGAGCATGTCGACGAGCTACGTGAGCCCGCAGATCCACGGGCTGCTGGGTATCACGCCTCAGGAGTACGAGGCCGATCCCGACATGTGGTTCAAGCACCTCCATCCCGACGACCGGGATCGAGCGCTCGCCACCTATCTCGAGGGGCGGAGTTCCGGCGAGTCCTTCACGTTCGAGTATCGGCTGATCGCCCGTGACGGCCGGGTCATCTGGTTCAGCGACAGCGCGGTCGCGGTGACGGATGCCGACGGTGCTCCACTGTTCGTGCACGGAGTGATGCTGGACATCACCGACCGGAAGAGGGCCGAGGAACAGGTGGAGTTCTTGGCGTACCACGACAAGCTCACGGGCCTGCCCAACCGGGCGATGTTCGACGAGCTCGTCGAGCTCGCCATCGCGCGGGCACGCCGGCAGGACACCGGCGCCGCCGTGCTTCACCTGGATCTGGACAACTTCAAGCTCGTGAACGATTCGCTGGGACACGAGGCCGGGGACGCGCTGATCTTGGAGCTCGCCGAGCGGTTGAAGGAGGCCACGCGCGAGACCGATCTGATCGCGCGGCCGGGGGGCGACGAGTTCTTCCTCCTGCTTGCCGACATCGAACGCACCCCTCCGATCGCCGGCGGGGCCTCTGCGGAACTCGTTCTGGCCGAGTCGGTCACCACTCGGGTCCAACAGGCGCTCAAGGTCCCCTTCGTTCTGGCGGGCAACGAGGTGTACGCCACCGCCAGCATCGGCGTGAGCCTGTTCCCGCACGACGACGATGCGTCGACGCTCGTGCAGAACGCCGAGGCGGCCATGTTCCAGTCGAAGAAGGCCGGGCCCGGTGGGTACCTCGTGCACGTGGCCGATGACGCCGATTCGCTCTCCCGACTTTCCCTCACCACACGCCTGCGCAAGGCGGTGGAGAACGAGACCTGGACCCTCCATTACCAGCCGCTGGTGTCGCTGTTCGACGGCTCGATGACCGGAGTGGAAGCCCTGATCCGGTGGCCGGAACCCAACGGCGGGCTCGTCCCACCCGGCGAGTTCATCCCCCTCGCCGAGGAGATGGGACTGATCGAAGCGATCGGCGACTGGGTCGTCGAGGAGATCGGCCGTCAGGACCTCGCCTGGCGTGAGGCGGGGCTCGAGCTGGAGATCGGCTTCAACCTCTCGCCTCGACAGATGTGGCAGCCCGACCTGGTGGAGAAGATCGTCTCCCGTCTGGACCACGCGGGGATGGACCCCACGAAGGTCGTCGTGGAGATCACCGAGTCCACCGCCATGACCGACCCGGACCACACGCAGCGCGTCCTGTTCGATCTGCACGACCGCGGTCTGCAGCTCGCGATCGACGACTTCGGCACGGGCTACTCCTCGCTGGCGCGGTTGAAGCACCTGCCCGTGGACATCCTCAAGATCGACAGGTCCTTCGTCCGTGACGTGGACAACGATCGCGACGCCGCCAGCATGGTGAGCGCCATGATCACGCTGGCCTCCAACCTGGGGATGACGCCCCTGGCTGAGGGGATCGAGACCGAGGGCGAATGGCGGTTCCTGGCGGACCGCGGGTGTCCGCTCGGGCAGGGCTTCTACTTCTCCAAACCGGTCCCGCCCGCAGACATCCTCGCCATGCATCGGCGGTCGTCGATCCGGCTGGCGGACGGAGCGAGCTAGTCGCTCAGCGCCGCCGGGTGGGCTTGCGCAGGCCGCTGCGGCGGCCGCCCCGGGAGCCGGAGAACACCATTCGCGGCGGAGCCACTTTCATGCCCTCCTCCTGGAACTCGTCGGACAGATCCAGGCGGGCGGCCATGCGGCTCACGTCGCCCTGCTGCTCGGCGGAGACCAGCGTGATGCTGATGCCGCTCCGGCCGGCGCGCGCGGTGCGTCCGACGCGGTGCACGTAACCCTTGTCGTCCTCGGGAGGGTCGTAGTTGATCACGTGGGTGATGGCGTAGAGGTCCAGTCCGCGAGCGGCCACGTCGGTGGCGATCAACACGTCCACCTTCCCCTCCTCGAAACGCTTCAGGGCCCGCTCGCGGGCCTGCTGCGTCATGTCCCCGTGCATGGCGGATGCGTTGACGTCCTTGGCCTTCAGCTGTTTCACGAGCCGGTCGGCACCACGCTTGGTCCGCACGAACACCAGCGCGAGCTCGCGCTCCTCCTCGTGCAGGAGCTCGATCAGCTTGTCCACTCGATCGTGGGGATCCACCGGCACGAACCGGTGGTCGATCATCTCGGCGGTCTTGGAGTCGCTGACGACCTCATGGCGGATCGCGTTCCGCGTGAAGACCGAAGCGATGCGCCCCACGTCCCCGTCGAGCGTGGCCGAGAAGAACATCGTCTGGCGGTCCTTCGGCAGCCGTCGCACGATCCGGTCGACCTGTGGCAGGAAGCCCATGTCCAGCATGCGGTCGGCCTCGTCGAGCACGAAGGTCTCGACCGCGCCCAGCTTGATGTCGCCCCGCTCCGCGTAATCCTGCAGCCGGCCCGGCGTGGCGACGACGATGTGGGCCTCGCTCAAACCCTTGGCCTGCTCGCGAACGCCGGTCCCCCCGTACGCCACTGCCATCTTCAGGCCCTTGGCCTTGGCGATCGGCGCGAAGTCGTCACGCACCTGGACGGCGAGCTCCCGGGTGGGCACCAGCACGAGCGCCATGGGCCTCTTCGAGGCCGACGGGTCCAGCCGTTCCACGATCGGGATCGCGAACGCCAGGGTCTTCCCCGATCCCGTCTCGGATTTCGCCAGCACATCGGCGCCCGACATCGCGTCGCGCATCACAAGGGCCTGCACCGGGAACGGGGCGACGACGCCCACCTTCTCGAGCGCGTCCACCACAGCCTCGGACACGCCGAGATCCTGGAATGACTTGAACATCTGCAGCCAGATTACAACTCGGAGGCACGTCCATCGCCCCAACCAGGCGCGACACGGTCAGCGCCGGCCGCCGGTCCACGGTCGCGGGGCGGCCGGGGGCAGGCACGTGCGGGACCCGGACGGGTACGCTCTTCCCGCAGGGACGCGAACAGATCCGCGACCGCCACCGAGACCACGAGGGGACGCATGGATACGAACGGTCTGCACGAGCTCGCCGCGCAGCTCCGCGTGGACAGCATCCGATGCACCACCGCCGCGGGGTCGGGACACCCCACCTCCTCCATGTCGGCCGCCGACCTGGCCGCGGTGTTGTTCGCCGGCCACCTGCGCACCGACGTCGCGGATCCTCACTCGCTGGCCAACGATCGGTTCGTCCTGTCGAAGGGCCACGCCGCGCCCCTGCTGTACGCGATCTTCAAGGCGATCGGCGCGATCTCCGAGGACCAGCTGCTCTCGTTGCGGAAGATGGGCTCGCCCGTCCAGGGTCATCCCGCTCCGGTCCCCGAGATGCCGTGGGTCGACGTGGCAACGGGCTCGCTCGGTCAGGGGCTTCCGATCTCGCTCGGCATGGCGCTGGCCATGCGACTGGACGGCGCGCCCGGCCGCGTCTGGTGCTTGATGGGAGACTCCGAGACCGTCGAGGGCTCGGTGTGGGAGGCGATGGCCGACGCGAGCTTCCACGGGGTGAACAACCTGGTGGGCATCATCGACATGAACCGTCTGGGCCAGCGCGGACCCACGATGCTTGGATGGGACGGCGACACGTACGCGCGCCGCGCCCAGGCCTTCGGGTGGGACACGCTGGAGATCGACGGCCACGACGTGGTCGCGATCGACGAAGCGTTCACGGCCGCCGCCGGCGCGGACGGGCCCACCATGATCGTGGCGCGGACGGAGAAGGGCCACGGCGTGTCCTTCCTGGCCGACCAGGAGGGGTGGCACGGCAAGGCTCTGGATGCCGAGCAGGCGCAGCGGGCGATCGCGGAACTGGGCGGCGAGCGCAGCATCCTCGTCACGCCGCCCGCGCCCGAGGCCTTCAAGCCCGTGCAGCTCGGCGAGCTCACCGCGGCCCCCGCGCCGACCTATCCCGAGGGGATCGCGACCCGCAAAGCCTTCGGCGAGACACTCGCATGGCTCGCCGGTCACCGGCCCGACCTCGTGGTGCTTGACGGCGAGGTCGGCAACTCCACCCATACGGAGGATTTCCAGGCCGTCGCGCCGCAGCGCTTCTTCCAGATGTACATCGCCGAACAAGCCATGGTGGGCGCGCAGGTCGGCCTGCAGGCGCTCGGCAAGACCGCGTTCAGCGCCACGTTCGGCGCGTTCCTCACCCGGGCGCTGGACTTCGTGCGGATGGCGGCGGTCGGCCGGGCGGACCTCCGTCTGTGCGGCTCCCACGCCGGCGTGTCGATCGGTGAGGATGGTCCGTCGCAGATGGCCCTGGAGGACCTGGCCGCCATGCGCGCGTTGCACGGATCCACCGTGCTGTACCCGGCCGACGGGAACGCGACCGTGAAGCTCGTGACCGCCATGTGCGATATCGAGGGCATCAGCTACGTCCGCACCACGCGCGAGAAGACGCCGATGATCTATGGCCCCGACGAGGAGTTCCCGATCGGCGGTTCGAAGACCCTTCGCAGTTCCCCCGAGGACCGGGCGACGCTGGTGTGCGCGGGGATCACGCTGGTGGAGGGCCTGAGAGCCGCCGACGCCCTGAAGGCGGAGGGGGTCAACGTCCGTGTGATCGACCTGTATTCGGTGAAGCCGGTGGATGGGGCGACGCTCCGATCGGCCCTGATCGAGACCGGCCTCATCGTCACGGTGGAGGATCACTGGCCCGAGGGCGGGCTCGGCGACGCTGTGCTGGACGCGCTGGCCTCGGCGGGAGACATCGCGGGTCGCATCGTGAAGATCGCACCGCGCGAGATGCCCGGCTCCGGCTCGCCGGAGGAGCTCCGCGACTGGGCGGGGATCAGCGCCGATCGCATCGCCGAACGCGTGCGCGCCGAGTTGATCTGAGTCGACGCCCCGCGGCGGCGGTCAGGTCAGGCGCCGTCGGCCGCCACGATGCGGCCGCTTCGGTGCCGGTCCACGATCTGATCGCCCGGCACTGGACGCGAGAAGTAGAAGCCCTGACCCAGGGTGCATCCGCGCTCGGTGAGGAATCGCCACTCGCCCTCCGTCTCGATGCCCTCGGCCAGCGTGGTCATCCCGAGACCGCGGCCCAGCTCGATGAAGGCGGTGAGGATCGAGGCCGCCTGCGGATCGGTGTCCGCGTTCATCACGAAGGTCCGGTCGATCTTGAGGATCTCCACCGGCACCTCGCGAAGGCGTGACAGGTTCGAGTAGCCCGTCCCGAAGTCGTCGATCGCCACGCGCAAGCCGCGGACGTGCAGGTCCCACAGCACCTGCTGCGCCCGGTCGGGATCCATCATGGCCGAGGACTCGGTGATCTCCACGACGACCTTGGTGGGATCCAACCCACCGCTCTCGATGTGCGAGAGGATCCGCTCGGAGAGATCCGGCTGCCAGAACTGGCGCGGTGACAGGTTGAATCCGATCTCCAGATCCAATCCCTGCCGGCGCCAGATCTTGTCCTGGCGTCCCATCTCGTCGAGCACCCAGTCCCCGATCGACTCGATCAGTCCGAGTTCTTCGGCGAGCGGGATGAAGTCGTTCGGTGGGATCATGCGGCCATCGGGGCCGACCCACCGGATCAGTGCTTCCACGCCGATCATCGAGCCCGTCGCGAGCTCCACCACCGGCTGGTAGTGCAGGATCCACTCCGAACGCTCCACCGCCTTGCGCAGCCGGGTGACGGAGGAGAGCTTCGACTTCGGGTCGGCGGCGCCGTGGTGAGAGACCACGTAGCCGGCCGGGCCCGCCTTCTTCGATTGACGCATCGCCGCCTCGGCGTTGTGTTGGAGGTTCGCGGCGTCGGGAGCATCCTGGGGGAACAGGCTGATGCCGACGCTCACGCTCACGTACAGCTCGGTGCCGTTCACGTCGAACGGGGCGCGGAGCGCCTCGTGGATCCGTCTGGCGACCGACTCCGCGCGGATCAGCGCGGCATCCATCTCGCCGGAGCCGTCGCGTTCCAGATCGGCCAGCAGCAGCAGGAAGCGATCGCCGGCCTTGCGGGCCACCAGGTCCGTCTCGCGCGTGGCCTCCCGAAGACGAAGGGCGAGCTGCGTGAGCAGGACGTCCCCGTTCTTGTGTCCCAGGGAGTCGTTCACCAGCTTGAAGTCGTCGACGTCGACGTGCACGACCGCCACCGAGCCGTCGTGCCGCCGGGCGCGGGAGATGGACAGCTCGAGCAGCTCCTCGAACATCACACCGTTGGGCAGACCGGTGAGATCGTCGTGGTAGGCGAGGAACGCCATCTGCTCCTCCGCGCGCTTGCGCTCGGAGATGTCCATCATCACTCCCTGGGAGTACAGCGGCTGTCCTCGTTCGTCCCGGATCACGACGGCCTCGTCACGCAGCCACACGATCCGTCCGTCGCGAGCGATCACCCGGTACTCCCGCGCGAAGGGTTCACCGGTCTCGTTGTGCCGAGCGTTCGCCGCCAGCGCTCCGGGGCGATCGTCGGGATGCAGAACCCCCGGCCACATGCCGGGGTCTGCCACCCACTCCTGTGGGGAGATACCCAGGATCGCCTCCACCTGCGGGCTGATGTACAGGGTCGGTGCGCTCTCCCTCATCCCGTCGATGTAGGAGATGGCGGGGAGCCGCTCGATCATCGTGCGGAAGCGGTGCTCGGCCGCCCGATCGTGGCTCGAGGCCACCTCCCGTTCGATCGCGGCCCCCAGGGTGCCGGCCGCGGCGCGGAGCGCGTCGGTCTCCACCGCCGACCACTGCCGCCCGGCATGGCAGTCGTCGAATCCGAGGAAGCCCCACCATTCGGCGCCGACGAACACGGGCACCACGCACTGGGTCACGACGCTCTCGGACTGCAGCATCTCGCGCTCGACGTCGGAACAGTCTGCGGCAGCGCCCACGATGACGTCGCCCGCTCCGAGGATCTCGATCCATCGAGCGAACGTCGGCGCGTAGGGGAACAGGTGGTTGTCCGGATCGTCGAAGAGCGTGGGGGCGCTGTCGTCGCACCACTCGAACCGCAGGTCCATCGTGAGCCGGCCGGCCTCGTCCCGCACGTTCTGGAACAGGTAGGCCCGGTCGGCCTCCGCCGACCTCCCGAGGCGCTCGAGGACCTCGCGGATCCGGTCCGACCACAGGTCGTCCCGCAGGAAGCTCTCCGTGGCGAAGGCCACGGCACCGAGCACGGCCTCCCCCGAATCCCACCCTCGCGTACGACCTGCTATCGGTCGCACCGCGCAGGCGCTGAAGCGGGGTTGCGTCGAGGCGGATCCCCCACCACGCCCGGGCCTTCCTCGAGAACCACCTGCTACCCTGGTCGGTCCTATGCCTGACTACAAGGAGATCCTGCACGAGCGCCTGTTCGTCCGCGTGCCGGGCACGGACAAGCTGCGGAAGACCGCTTCCGCGCGGATCAAGCATCTCCTGGCCAACGGCTGGCGCGAGACCGAGCGTCAGCAGCGACCCGATCACGTGATGGTGCGCTTCGAGCGCACGGGCCACGCGCCCATGCGAGCACGCCTGCCGAAGGCCGTGCCCGAAGTGAAGTACGAGCGCCGCCCACGGGGCCAGGGCCGAGGAGGGCCCGGCGGGCCCGGTGGCCGCGGCCGCCGCTAGCGCCCCGGACTTCCCGTCGTCCTCTCCGGCGCAGTGGACCCTTGACCGAAGATCCTTCGGTTTCCGACCTACCTGTCCGGACGATGTCCGGCTATCATGGCCTCCCGAACACGATCTATCCTGACGCCGCCGCCGGTGGCGCGATCATCCCTTCCGGAGGTGACACCGTGAGCGCTGACTCCCATCCGCAGCCGTCGTCCGTCCGGCCCGAGCATCGGGAGGCGCACGCGCACGCCTCCGAGGATCAGCCCTTCCACTACCCGCTCCGGCGGGAGTACGTGGAGCCGGACTGGACCCGCCTGCCCGGGTACAAGGACGTGACCGCCCAGCAATGGGCGAGCGCCCAGTGGCAGCGCGCCCACAGCGTGAAGAACCTCAAGGAGTTCAAGGAGGCGCTCGGCGAGCATCTCGACGACGAGCTCCTCGCCGACATCGAGCGCGACCAGCAGGAGCGGGCCACCATGTCGATGCTCCTGCCCCCGCAGATGGTCAACACGATGGAGGAGCACGACCTCCGGGGCGACCGGGTACGCCGCTACATGGCACCGGCGCTGAGCGACCGTGAGGCCGAGTGGGCCAGCCACCCCATGGCTTCACGCGACTCGCTGCACGAGGCCGAGATGTGGGCGGTCGAGGGGCTCACCCACCGGTACCCCACCAAGATCCTGGCCGAGCTGATCCCCACGTGCCCCCAGTACTGCGGGCACTGCACGCGGATGGACCTCGTCGGCAACGACACCCTCCAGGTCCTGAAGTACAAGTTCGAGATCAAGCAGAACGACCGCTGGGAGCTGATGCTCGATTACCTGCGGAAGACCCCGCAGGTTCGCGATGTCGTGGTGAGCGGCGGTGACATGGCCAACGTGCCGGCGAAGCGCCTCGAGGACTTCGTGATGAAGCTGCTCGACATCGAGAACATCCGCGACATCCGCCTGGCGACGAAGGGCCTGATGGGGCTGCCGCAGCACTTCCTGCAGGACGAGGTGCGGGCCTCCTTCGAGCGGATGGGGACCAGGGCCTTCGAACGCGGTGTCGACATCGCCGTGCACACGCACGTCAACTGCGCCCAGCAGGTGACGCCGCTCGTCGGCGACGCCGCCAAGATGGTGCTGGAGTCCGGATTCCGCGACGTCCGGAACCAGGGCGTCATCCTGCGCGGCGTGAACACCGCGCCCAACGACCTGCTGGAGCTCTGCTTCATGCTCATGGACCACGCGAAGATCCTCCCCTACTACTTCTACATGTGCGACATGATCCCCAACGCCGAGCACTGGCGAACCTCGGTCGCCGAAGC
The DNA here is from genome assembly GCA_030773935.1 of Actinomycetota bacterium. Lineage (GTDB taxonomy): Bacteria > Actinomycetota > UBA4738 > UBA4738 > HRBIN12 > JALYMB01. The sequence goes on from JALYMB010000393.1 coordinate 10,167, forward strand.
GCAGGACTTGCAGTACCAGTTGCTGGGCTACATGCCGGGCTTCGCGACACCGCGCGTGGTCTGCGACGTGCCGTTCGTGGGCAAGCGTTGGGTGCACATGTTGAAGGACTACGACCGCACCAGGGGCATCAGCGGCTGGACGAAGAACTACCGCACAGGGATCGAGTTCGACGACCCCGACGCCTTGACGCGTCGCTACCACTACTACGATCCGATCTACACGTTGCCGGACGAGGGGCAGCAGTGGTGGCGGGAGCAGGTCGCGAACGGCATGCCGGACTTCGCCGACATCGAGGCCCAGACCGCGTAGCGCGCGTGCGCGCGAACCCTGTTATGTCCCCTCGATCACCGAGCTGAGCTGACCTTCGAAGGTCTGGAACTCCTCCTCGGTGAGGACCGGCGTGGGGTGCAGCTTCGCGGCGGCGAGGTCCTCGGGCGGGAACAGCAGCGG
>JALYMB010000394.1 GCA_030773935.1 Actinomycetota bacterium
TGCACGGCCATGCCGCTGTAGTCGTCGCCTCGCCGGTTGGCTTCACCGGCGTGCAGACCGATGCGCACCGAGGGAGCGAACCCACTGGTCCGGCGGTGCTCCACGAGCGCGCGTTGGATCGCGATCGCGCAATCGATGCCTCGGCCGGCCGAGTCGAAGGCGACGAAGAACCCGTCACCTGTGGAGTTGATGACCTCGCCGCCGCTCCTCGCGAACAGGGTGCGGAGCGCGTCGTCGTGCCACCGCAGGAGGCGTTCCCAGGATTCGTTGCCGAGGAGCTCCGCCAGGTTCGTCGAGCCCACGATGTCCGTGAACATGAAGGTCATGCGGATCTGGATGGGAACGGCCTTCCGTTCGGCCGCCGTCCGCATCGCCTTCTCCGCCTCCGCCGCGTCGAGCCCGGCTCCCAGGCGGACGAACTCATCGCGGGCCACCCCGAGTTCCAGGTCGGCCGCGTCGTCGTCGCTCATCGCCCGCAAGGCCGAGGCGAGGAGTGCCCGACCCCTGGCGACCTCGTAGGGGGCGGCGACCTCGCGCCAGTCATCGATCGCGGCCCGGATTTCCTGGGCGGCCAGGGCGTGGTCGCCCTCGGCCAGGAGCACGCGTCCGAACGCTTCGTGCTTGCGGGCGTGCAGGGCGGGCGACTCGTAGGTCTGGACGAGCCGCTCCAGCTCCTCGGCGGCCTGCCGCGCGAGCGCCGTGTCGCCGGCGGCGATCGCGATCTCGATCTGCGCCGGCAGCAGCCGGGCTCGAGCCCACTGATCCCACGTCTGCAGCTCGACGGCGGAGTTGATGGCCACGAGAGCCGCCCGTGCTTTGCCTTCGGCGAGGCGGATCAACGCCATCCCCGGCTCAGGCGAGCGGCCGAGGGCGTGTGCCTGCCGGATCGCCTCCTCGGCGCCCCGGAGGTCTCCCATCCGCAGCCTGATCTCCCCGATCGCGTAGAACCCGTCGGCCAGCGGGGGGATCGCGTTGAACGCGACCAGCTCGTCGGTGGCTCGCCGGAGCTCCTCCTCGGCGCGTTCCCAGGCGCCGCTCAGGGCGACGACCTCGGCCCGGTGCACGCGGCAGATACCGGGGAACCCGGAGACCGATCGGCGCTCGCACCATCGCTCGGCCGCCTCGGTCCACTCGCTGGCGCGCCGGTAGTCGGTCAGGTCGCGGCACTCGGCGATCATCCTGCAGTACGTGACGCCGCTGACGAAAGGGGAGAGCTCACTGTTCACGGCGGCCACGGTGGCCTCCTCCATCAGCGCGAACCCGTCGGACGTTTCGCCGGTTGCGATCTTGAGGGAACCGAGGAGGGTCAATGATGTGGCCTGCAGGTCGGCGTCGCCGACCCTGGCGCCGATCTGGACGGCCTGCTCCGCCAGTTCGATCGCGGAGTCGATGTCACCCGCTTCCTTCGCGGCTTCGCTCCGTCGCACCGCGAGGTAGCCGTGCGGGTAGCTCTCCGCCTCGCCTTCCAGGAGCTTCTCGCCGCGCCGCATCCACGCGGAGGCGATCGATCGTTTCCCCCGGTACGAGTACTCCTGGGTGAGATTGAGGGCCAGGTAGGCCGCCCGTATCCGATCCCCGTCGGCGGAGTACGCCTTGAACGCCCGCTCCTTCACGTCCAGGGCGAGGTCCGCGCGCGCCGTGAACCATGCGGCCTCCGCCAGGGACTCGAGGTCGCGACCCGAGAGGTCGCCATCCCGATCGGCCCGGGAGAACAGCTCGAACGCCTCATCCCACGCGTGCCGGTCCAGGGCCTCCCGAGCGGCAAGAGGTACGGCGGATGTCGTGGGTTCGATCGGCAGGGTCGGACTCCCTCGTTGCGACGATTCTGTCACGTCGCCGGAGCCGGCCCGGCGAGGTGAGCCGGGCGGGGGAGCGGCTACCATGGCGTTGCCCCGACCAGGAGTCCGCGTGCAGCCAGCCCACATCCAACCCGCCGGCGGTCCGCTCGCCCGGGCCAAGGACGCGCCGCGACTGGTGGCGCGCGTCCCCGCCGTCGACGCCGTCGGTCTCGAGCAGCGAGCGGCCGCGCTGGCCACGCGATCGATCAAGAAGGATTCGAAACTCAGAGCGCTGGACCTGGCGATCCGGTGCATGGATCTCACCACGCTCGAGGGCGGCGACACGCCGGGCAAGATCGTCGCGATGTGCGCGAAGGCCGTGCGCCCGGACCCGTCCGACCCGAGCATCCCGTCGGTGGCGGCCGTCTGCCTGTACCCGCAGCTGGTGCCGGTTGCCGTCGACCAGCTCCGCGGGACCGACGTGCGCGTTGCGAGCGTAGCCGGCGGATTTCCGGCCGGTCTCACCCCGTTGGACGCTCGCCTGCAGGAGATCCGGGACGTGGTCGAGATGGGCGCCGCCGAGGTCGACATCGTGCTGAACCGTTCGCTGTTCCTGGCGGGCCGCTACGCGCAGGCCTTCGAGGAGCTGGTGGCCGCGCGGGAGGCGGCGGGCGGCCTCCACCTCAAGGTGATCTTGGAGACCGGCGAGCTGGGCTCGTACGACCGGGTGCGTCAGGCCTGCGTCCTGGCGATGGCCGCCGGCGCCGACTTCGTCAAGACCTCCACCGGCAAGATCGGGGTGAGCGCCACACTCCCGGCCGCGCTCTGCATGATGGAGGCGGCGCGAGAATTCTTCTCCGAGACCGGCCGGCGCGTCGGCATCAAGGTGGCGGGCGGCGTGCGGGCGTCCAAGGATGCGATCCGGTACCTCGTGGTGCTGCAGGAGACCCTCGGGCCCACGTGGATGTCGCCCGAGCTGTTCCGGATCGGCGCGTCGAGCCTGCTGAACGACGTGCTCATGCAGATCCACAAGGAACGCACCGGCCGCTACGACGGCCCCGACTACGTGACGCTGGACTGATGGACGCGATCGAGAAGGCGACGCCTTTCGAGTACGCGCCGGCGCCCGAGTCGACCGGGGTGGTGTCGCTCCGGGAACGCTACGGCCTGTTCATCGGCGGGGAGTTCACCGATCCCAAGAGCGGGCGGCACTTCACCACGATCTCGCCGGCGACCGAGGAGCCACTGGCCGAGGTGGCCGAGGCCGGACCCGAGGACGTCGCGCTGGCCGTGGAGGCCGCACGCGCCGCGGCGGGGCCGTGGCAGGCTCTCACGGGCGCGGAGCGCGCGAAGTTCCTGTATCGGATCGCGCGGCAGTTGCAGGAGCGCGCCCGCGAGTTCGCGGTGCTGGAGTCGATGAACGGCGGCAAGCCGATCAAGGAGTCTCGGGACGTCGACATCCCGCTCGCATCCGCGCATTTCTTCTACTACGCGGGCTGGGCCGACAAGCTCGCGTATGCTTTCCCGGGACGGACGCCGCGGC
>JALYMB010000395.1 GCA_030773935.1 Actinomycetota bacterium
CGGTGCTGGAGGTCGTCGCCGCGCCCGTGGCACAGATCGATCCCGCCAACGAACGCCACGTCCGACTCGGGACGCCCGGGGTGGCGCAGGATCACCATCTTCTGGTGGTGGGAGCCGGCGCGGCGCACGCGCTCGTCCAGCATCAGGCGGCCGCCGGCCTCGTTCACCCGCTCGGCGAGCTCGGTGTGCTCCTCGGAGTGATAGCCCATCGATTTCGGGTGGGAGCGCCACAGGAGGCCGCGCACCTCGACGCCACGGCTCGCCAACTCCACCAGGAGGTCTCCCAGCCGGGTGCCGTCGGGCGTGAGGACCTGGTCGTGGTCGCCGCGCCAGTCCGTGAACCACATCCGGTCGCCCGCCCGCAACTCGCGCAGGCAGCCGACCAGGCGTTCGAAATAGTTCCGCCCGTGCACCAGCGGCGTGACGATGTCCCCGGTCGTCCATGCCGTGCCGTCGGGGTTGCGCCGGTCGATCGCCGAGGCGGGATTGCCCCGCTCCTCGGATGTCAGGAACCAGTCGCGCTCGTCGCTCATCCGCCGGAGCCTACTGCGCCGTGATGAGGCAGGGGCGGGCGGCCGCCGGTCGCCAGCCCCCGCTCTGCGTGCACGATGCCTGTCTCGGGTTGGCCTGCTTCCCGTCGCAGTCCGGGACCTAGCGTCCCTCGGGCGGGGTCATGGGCACGGTCTGCTCGCGGAGATCGATCTCCTGGTCCGCCCCTCCCTGCGCGGACTGCATCCGGGCGCGCTCCTCGTCCATCGTCTGCCTGACGGCCCGTCTGCCCGCCTCGGGGTCGGCCTTCTGCTTGATCTCCGACGTGGTGCGCTCGAGGTTGGAGGTGGTCCGCTCCCAGTAGCGCTGCATCGTCTTGATGCCGCCACCGCCCACGGCGACGATGGCCGATCCCACCACGATCGCCAGGATCGCGTAGTACAGGCCGTTCACGATCTCGGGCGCGATCTGGAGCTGGTTCAGGGCCGCGAAGATGCCGATCACCAGGATCGCCATGCCCGCCCCGCGCGCGATCCAGGCGCCGCCCTGCACCGAGCCCAGCGTAGCCGCAAGGATGTCGGTGACCACCTTGGCGATGGCAGCGGCGATCACCAGGATGATCACGGCAACCAGCACGTTGGGCAGGTACGCGATGATGCCCTGGATCAACTCACTGACCGGGTTGGGCCCGAAGACCCCGAACGCCAGCTGGAGGGCGATCAGGAAGACCGTCCAGAAGACGATGACGCCCACGATGTCGGAGGCATCGAACTTGCTGCGTTGGAGCGCCGTCTTCAGCGATCCGCGCTCCACCCAGCCGTCGAAGCCGATCCGCTCCAGCAGCGCGTCCGCGATGCGGGCCAGGGCCTTCGCCAGGAAGTATCCGATCAGCAAGATGACGAGGAACCCGAGCAACTTCGGCACGAACGTGGCGATCCGTGCCCAGGCGTCGTTCAGGCCCTGTTCCCACTCGATGGCGAGCATGGTGCCCCCTCTCTGCTCGACTCCCGCGGCTCGTGCCGGGGATACCACGACCTCCTACCCACGGGATGCGCGGATGGAAACGGCGCCCTGTCGAAAAACTTCCTGCACGCGAGGACGTCGTGCCCGGTACGCTCGGCCCTGTGAAGACGGTGCGGATCCTCCGTGAGGGGGACGTGCGGGCGGCTCTGGACATGGTTTCGTGCATCGATGCCTGCCGGAAGGCCTTCGTGGCGTACTCGGCCGGCGAGGCGGAGACGCCGGGATTTATCCACCTGGAGATCCCGGAGGCCCGGGGCGAGATCCATGTGAAGGCCGGGCACCTGCACGGCGCACCGTTCTATGCGGTGAAGGCCGCGAGCGGCTTCGCCGCCCACGACCCGCCGGCGATCGACGGCCTCGTGGCGGTGTTCGACGCCCGCGACGGCGCGCCGGTGGCCTTCCTTCTGGACAACGGCTTCGTGACCGATCAGCGCACCGGTGCCGCCGGCGGGGTCGCCGCTGCGGAGCTCGCGCCATCGGCCCTCGACACGGTGGCGGTGATCGGAACCGGCGTGCAGGCCCGCAAGCAGGTGGAGGCGCTCGCGGTCGTGCGGCCCGGCTTCACGGCCGTGCGCCTGTGGGGGCGGGACGCCACGCGGGCGGCGCGGTGCGCCGACGACGTCCGGGCCATCGTGGGGGATGGATGCCGGGTCGATCACGTCGAGAGCGTGCCGGACGCGGTCGCCGGCGCCCAGGTCGTGATCGCCTGCACGTCGGCCAGAGAGCCGCTGCTGGAGATGGCGTGGCTCGGCGCAGGCGTGCACGTGACGGCGCTGGGCTCGGACGGGGAAGGCAAGCAGGAACTGGACCCGGCGATCATCCGCGGCGCGGACGTGCTGGTCGCGGATTCGCTGGAGCAGTGCGCACGGTTGGGGGAGCTGCAGCACACGCCCGATCAGGTCGAGCGCGCCGTGGAGCTGGGAGATGTGATCGCCGGCCTCTCGCCCGGACGCACGGCCGAGGATCAGCTCACGGTCTGTGACCTCACCGGCGTAGGGGTCCAGGACGTCGCCGCTGCGAACGTGGTGCTGGCGCGCGCGGGCGACGCCGGGGAGACGGTCGAGCTCTAGCCGGCGAGACGTGCCACCACGAGATCGTGCAGCACGCCGTTGGTGGTGAGGACGCTGCCGCCGTGGAACGTCGGTCCGCCCTGCATCGTGGTGACGTGACCGCCGGCCTCCTCCACCACCAGCTGCGGCGCCGCGAAGTCCCAGACGGCCAGATCCGGTTCCATCATGAGCTCGGCGGCGCCGCGGGCAACCAGCAGGTGCCCCCAGAAG
>JALYMB010000396.1 GCA_030773935.1 Actinomycetota bacterium
GGGATCGTGCGCGATCGAGGCGTAGTTGTGGAGTCCGACGAACTCGCGGGTCGGGGTGAGCAGGCCCGCCCGTTGCACCGACAGCACGAATCCGGACACGATCGGGTACAGGCCGAACACCACGACGAGGATCAGCGAAGGCGCGACGAACGCCCACCCCGCGAGGTGGTCGGAGGCGAGCGCCCGCCGGACCCATCCCATGCGCGCGAGCTACGCCGGGATCGCCAGGGCGTCGTTCACCTGTTGCTCGGCATCGTCCAGGGCCTCTTGCGGATCCTTCTGCCCGAGCATCACCGCGACGACCGCCTCGCCCATCGCCTGGGAGATCCCCGGGTAGGCGGCGAGTTGGGGCCGCGCCTTCTGCACGTTGGCGAGATTGTCGGCGAACACGTCGACCCCTGGGAACTTCTTGCCGAAGCCGGCGAACCCGGGATCGGATAGCACCGACGTGCGGGTGGGCAGGTGGCCGGTCATCATCGAGTCCGTCAGGACCTGCTGCTGCGCGGTGAACCACTGAAGGAATTCAAGGGTTGCCGCCTTGCGAGCCTCGTCGCGGTCGAACGCGACCCACATGTCCGGGCCGGCGATCGTCTGATGGTCCGAGCCGTCGTAGGAGGGCATGATCTGCACACCGGTCTTCACGTCGGGATAGCCGGGGAGTGCCCAGGGCCCGCTGACCACCATCCCGATCGAACCGCTGTTGAACAGGTCGTCGATCTTCGTGTTCTGAAGGTCGAGGTACACGGACTTGTCGGTCACCGCCATGTCACGCAATGTGGTCATCGCCTGCAGGCCGGATGGGCTGTTGAACGCGGCCTCGGTGTTGTCGGCGTTGAGGATGTCGCCGCCGGCCTCCCACAGCATCGCGTCGTAGTGCCAGACCGTGTCCTCGTCCGCGGAAGCCGGGAAGGCGAATCCGAACTGTTTGTTCGCCGGATCGGTGAGCGCCTTGGCCGCCGAACGGAAGTCGTCCCACGTCCAGTCGGCGGTGGGGTAGTCGACGCCGGCCGCGTCGAACAGATCCTTGTTGTAGATGATCGCGAGGTTGTCGATCAGCGCCGGCACGCCGTAGATCCTGCCGTCGACGGTGGCGGCGGTCTTCGCCCCGTCGACGAAGTCATCCCAGGCCCACGCCGGATCCTGCACCGTTTCGGTCAGGTCGATGATGCCGGCCGCGCCCGTGAGTTGGGGGAGCGAGGACCCGTACTGGTACGCCATGTCCGGTGCCTCGCCGCCCTGCAACGCAACCGTCAGCTTCTCCAGCGCCTTGTCGTTGGTCACCGAGTACACGTCATCGACGTGGATATCGGGATGGTCGGCGTTGAACTCGTCGACGAGCTGCTTGATCGACTGCGCCTCGTAGTTGGGGACGCCATTGTTGCTGACCTCCTTCGCGCCGAATCCCTGCCACAGGATGATGTTCGTGACGCCGGTACCTCCGCTCGACGACGCGTTGGTGTCAGAGCCGGAGTCGCTCGTGCAGGCCGCGGCCACCATCGCCAGGACGAGGAACAGACCGAACAGTGCTCGCTTCATCGAACAACACCTCCGACGTGTCGTTGTGGACGGACGTTCATGACAGCACCACCGAGCGCGTCAGGTTGCGCGGGTGGTCGGGGTCGAGTCCGCGGGCGGCGGCGAGCGCCACCGCGAACCGGTGGATCAGGACGAGCTCCGCGAGCGGGTCGCGGCCGGGCGGCCGCTCCAGGACCGTGGCGCCCGTCGCGCGTACGCTGCCGGCGACCGAGGGGTCGGACGAACCGACGATCCACACGAGGCTCGCGGGCCCCGCGAGGCTCACGGGCCCGTGCCGGTACTCCATGGCCGGATAGGACTCGGTGTGGACCTGCGCGGCCTCGCGCAGCTTGAGCGCCGCCTCGTTCGCGATGCCGATGGTCCAGCCGTGACCCAGGAACACCACGTGGTCGAACCTGTCGGGGTCGGCCACGGGCAGGTCGCGGGCCAGCACGGACTCGGCGCCGGCGGCGGCCGGCTCCACGTCGTCGTCCAGGGTCGATCGCAGTATCGCGAGGGCGCTCGTCGCGAACCGCGTCTGCACGACCGAGCGCTCGTCGGCGAACTCGAGGATCACCGAGGCCCCGGCCGCCGTCACGGCGGGGGATCCATCGACGGCGCTCACGGCGGTCGTCGGGGTTCCGGCGTCGCGCAGCGCGTCGAGCAACCGGACCACCTCCGTCGTTGTCCCGCTGCGCGTGATGGCCACCACGCGCTCGTAGCGACGGGCGTCGGGGAACTCGCTGGCCGCGAACGCGTCGGTCTCGCCGTGGGAGGCATCCTCGCGGAGCCCGGCGTAGGCCTGCGCCATGTAGAGCGACGTGCCGCAGCCGGTCACGGCCGCCCGCTCGCCGGGGCGGGGCAGCACGAGCGCGGCCATCGGCGCCCGGGCCTTCGCCTGCCGCCAGCACCAGGGCTGGCTCGCCAGTTCACGCTCGGTTTCGCTCATTCTGGCGGACGATACGCCACAAACGCTCATGGATGCAATCCAAAGGCGCTAGACTCCGCCGGATGCGGCAGGCCGAGCGCGTCGGCGCGATCCTGGAGCACCTCTCCGCGCACGGGAGCGTGAGCGTCGCGGATCTGGCCGCCGAGCTCACCGTCTCGCCCGCCACGATCCGCCGGGACCTCGAGCTGCTGGACGACCAGCGCCTGCTGACCCGCACGCACGGCGGCGCCGTCGCGCAGGGGGTCATGTACGAGCTCCCGCTGCGGTACAAGACCGCCCGCCACCAGGAGGAGAAGCGACGGATCGCGGCTGAGGCCGCCACGCGGGTCGCCGACGGCGAGGCGGTGGGGCTGACGGGCGGCACGACCACCACGGAGGTCGCGCGCGTCCTGGTGGAGCGTCAGCGACTGACGGTGGTCACGAACGCCCTCAACATCGCGAGCGAGCTCGCCATCCGGCCGAACCTCAAGCTCGTCGTCACGGGTGGCTGGGCGCGATCGGAGTCCTACGAGCTCGTCGGGCCGCTCGCCGAGCAGGTGCTGGCGGGACTGAACCTCGACACCGTATTCATGGGCGTGGACGGGATCTCCTTCGAGGCAGGGCTCATGACCCATCACGAGGTCGAGGCGCACACCAATCTGGCATTGATGGAGCGCGCGCGCCGGGCCGTGGTCGTCGCCGACAGCTCGAAGATCGGCCGCACCGCGTTCGCCCGGATCTGCTCGATCGAACGGGTGCACGAGCTCATCACCGATTCGGGCGCCGATGCCGCCGCTCTCGACGCGATCCGTGAGGCCGGCGTCGTCGTGACCACGGTGTGATGGCCGGCCGGGACCACCTGCGCGACCTGCCTCTGCGCGAGTACCGCCCCAGGTCGCGCCTGCGCGTGCCGCAGCACCACGTGCCGCGTGCCGCCGCGCCGGTCATCGACGCCCACAACCATCTGGGCCGGTGGCTGCTCGAGGATGGCTCCTGGTCCACACCCGACGTCGGCGAGCTCCTCGACGTGATGGACGCCTGCGACGTGGCGGCGGTCGTGAACCTGGACGGCATGTGGGGCGACGAGCTGGAGGCGAACCTCGATCGCTACGACCGCGCCCACCCGGGTCGGTTCGTGACCTTCGCGCACCTGGACTGGCGGGAGACGGCGGAGCCCGGCTTCGGCGAGCGGATGGCGGCCTCGTTCCGGGACTCGGTCGCCCGCGGGGCCCGCGGCCTCAAGGTGTGGAAGCACCTGGGGCTGCGCTTCCGCGACGACCGCGACGAGCTGGTCGCGCCCGACGACGAGCGCCTCGACCCGGTGTGGGAGGCGGCGGCCGGCCTCGATGTCCCGGTGACGATCCACCTTGCCGACCCGATCGCGTTCTTCGACCCGATCGACGCGCGCAACGAACGCCTCGAGGAACTGCTCGCGAACCCGGACTGGTGGTTCGGCCGCCCGGGCCTGCCTTCGTTCGACCGGCTGATGGCCTCGTTCGAGGCGCTGGTGGCACGGCATCCCCGGACCACCTTCATCGGCGCCCACGTTGCCTGCGCCGCAGAGGACCTCGCGTGGGTGGGGCGGATGCTCGACACGTATCCGAACCTCAACGCGGACATCGCCGCGCGGATCGCGGAGCTCGGCCGTCAGCCACGGGCGGCGCGCGCACTGATCGAACGCCACCCCGACCGGATCCTGTTCGGCACCGACCTGTTCCCTCCGGACCGCGACATCTACGCCGTGCACTTCCGGTTCCTGGAGACCGCCGACGAGCACTTCGCGTACGACATCGATGATGAGGCTCCGTCGCAAGGCCGGTGGGCCATCTCGGGACTGGATCTGCCGTCGGAGATACTGACGGCCGTGTACACCGGGAACGCCCGCCGACTGATCCCCGGGCTCGTGTGAGGCGCGAGGTCCGCTCGGCCGTCTCGATCCAGGTGCTCTTCGTGCTGTTCGGCGTCGTGGTGGCCTGCTTCTTCCCGTTCTTCGCGCTCTTCCTGAAGGACCGCGGCCTGGATGAACGGGAGATCGGTCTGGTGGTCTCGGTGATGGCGTTCGCGCGCGTGATCCTGAATCCGGGGCTCGGGCACCTGGCGGACACGCGCTACGGGCGCCGCCGGATGCTCCAGGTCGGGGTGCTGGCCGGCGGCACGATGGCGCTCGCGGTCTTCCTGTTCGGGCACGGTCTGGTGGCGATCGTGGTGCTGGCCGCCGTGTTCGCGGGCGTCGGGAGCGCGGCGGGTCCGAGCATCGACGCGATCGCGCTCGATCACCTGGGCGACGATCGCATGGCCGACTACGGCCGGATCCGCGGGTGGGAGAGCCTGAGCTACGCGTTCACGTGCCTTGCGCTCGGCGGGTTCCTGGAGCTCTTCGGGATCCGGTACGCGCTGGTGTTCTACGCCTTCGCGAGCCTGCTGGTGCTGCTGTGGACCGGCACGATCGAGGCCGATGCGCCGAAGCGGACGCAGCACGACGGGCGGCTGGGCGCGGTCGGGGCCGTGTTCCGTGAGGCACCGCGGTTTTGGATGTACCTGGCCGGCATGGCCTTCGTGTGGGTGGGCTTCACGGCGGCGTGGAACTTCATCTCGCTGAAGATCGAGCGCGGCGGCGGCGGCCCGTTCCTGGTCGGCGTGGGGACCGCGCTGGGCGGAGCCGTGGAGGTTCCGGTGATGCGGTGGTCGTCGAAGCTGCAGCGCACGATCGGGATCCGGCGCACCTACGTGCTGGGATGTCTGGTCTACGCGACCGGGTTCCTGTTGTGGGGGCTGATCTCCAACCCCACGATCGTGTCGATCCTCACCGTGTTCGAAGGGTTCGGATTCGCGTTGCTGTTCACGAGCGGCGTGGTCATCGTGGGCAGGATGGTGCCCTCGTCGCTGTACGCCACGGGGCAGTCCATGGCGTCGACGGTCGGGTTCGGCGTGGCGCCGATCCTGGGCGGCGTCCTTGGGGGCTACGTCTACGAGACGTTCGGCCCGGTCGCGATGTACGTGATGGCCTCCGGCCTGGTGGTGCTGGGCGCAGCGCTGTCGTGGATCACGCTCGCCACACCGGAGTTCGGGCGCCCCGGCGTGGATGAGCCGGGTCAGCCGGTGTCGCCGCCGGAGCCCGGCATCGTGCCCTGAGGTCCGCTCAGGCGAAAGCGGAAGAGCGTCCATCCTGGATCGTGACGATGACGACCCGCTCGTCGTCCTCGAGAGTGATGTAGACGAGCACCATCCAGCGCCACGGCCCGAGGATGAATCGGAATCCCGACCAACGACCCGATAGCTCTGCGCCGACGAGAGGGAACCGCTCCAAGAGTCGCACAGAACGCCGCAGCCGATCCTTCGTGTCGGCCGGCAGGCTGTGCGAGCGGATCAGACGATCGAGATCCTCGACCGCTGCTGCGGTGAGTTCGACCCGGGCCACAGATCAGAGCTCGTCGAGCGGGATGGTGCTCCCGGACTTGGCCTGGCTGCGCCCGAGCTCCGCGCGTTCGAACGCGCCCGAGATGCCGTCGAGGATCCGCACCACGTCCCCCGGATCGACGTCCGCCTCGTCGATGGCCTGTGACAGGAGGGATCGTGCGAGGGTTCCTTCCTGCAGGTGTGTCCGCTCCGCGATCCGACGCAGCTTCGCGGCATGTTCGTCATCGAGCGTGACGTTCAGTCGTCCGTTGGACGATGGCATGCCGAGAGCGTAGCACGGAAGAGCACGAAACGTGCGCCCCTGACCCGTCTACGGTTCGCCCTCAGCCGCGGCGGATGCCCTCAGGGATCAGATCCCCGTGCGCCTCGATGAGATCGTCGACCATCGAGACGATCTCGACGGTGGTGAGGGTCGCGGCGGTGTTCGGATCCACCAGTGCCGCCTGGTACACGAGCGAGCGTGACTGCTCGAGTGCCGCCCGCACCGTCAGTTCCACGACGTTCACGAACGTGCGGTTCAGCGCAAGCGTCTGGGGCGGGAGCGTGCCCATCCGTGTCGGCTGCACACCGTTCTTGTCCACCAGGCAGGGCACCTCGACGCAGGCGTCCTCCGGCAGCCCGTCGATGAGGCCGCCGTTGCGCACGTTGCCGTAGACCTCGCGCGGCGTGCCGGTCTCGATCGAGTGGATGATCTCCGTCGCCAGCTCGCTCGTCGGCTCGAGCCTGAGCGTCTCGCCGGCGTCCAGCGCCCGCTTCATCTCCTCGTAGCTCGCGAGGTTCTCGTCGGACCGGAAGATGTAGTCGTTCACCAGGATGCGGAACCGCTCGATCTGGTCCTCACGCTTGAGGACCCACGGCACGTACTCGCTTGAATGCTCGCTGGACTCGGTGGGGAAGTAGCCGAACCGCTTGAAGATCTCCACGCGCACCCGGCGGCCGAGGCCCTCGGGGTCGGCGTCGACGACCTCGCGAAGCCTCGGGTACAGATCCTCTCCAGTGCGCCGGTCGCGGAACGTGTACACGAAGCACTGATGGTTGAATCCGGCGGTGCGGAACGCGACGTCGGCCTCCGGCACGCCCACCAGCTCCGCCAGGAACGAGTGGGTGTCGCGGACGCTGTGGCACACGCCCACCACGTTCGTGAACGGCGAGCCGGCGTAGACGCCCCACGGCACCATCGCCATCGGGTTCGTGTAGTTCAGCAGCAGCGCGCCGGGGCAGACCTCGGCCATGTCGTGGCCCATGGCCACCACGACCGGGATCGTGCGGAGCCCGCGCATGATGCCGCCGATGCCGAGGGTGTCGGCGATCGTCTGGCGTACGCCGTACTTCATCGGGATCTCGAAGTCGGTGACGGTGGCCCTGTAGCCGCCGACCTGGATCTCGTTCACGAGGTAGTCGGCACCGTCGAACGCCGGCCGCTGGTCGGCGAAGGCCTCCACCGGGTAGCCGGCGCCCGTGACCTCCACGACCTGCCGCGCCGCTCGCTCGGCGTAGCCCAGCCGTTCCGGGTCGATGTCCAGCAGGGCGATCGAGAGGTCCCCGTGCAGCTCCGTGAACGAGGTGAGGTCGGCGAGCACGTTGCGGGTGAACTCGACGCTCCCGGCGCCGATGATGGTCACCTTCGTCATGCGCGGAAGTGTCGCAGACAGGCCGTAAACGAGCAAATACGAAAGTCGCGCGCCCGCCCCATCCTCTCGTACCATGGGGCCCCCTATCGACCCGAGGGAGGCGCACATGACGGTCAGCGCGTACGTGCTCATCCAGACCGAAGTCGGCAAGGCGAGCCAGGTGACGAACGCCGTCCGCGACCTCGAAGGCATCGTGCAGGTGGACGGGGTGACGGGCCCCTACGACGTGATCGCCCGAGCCGATTCGGCGGATCTGGACGAGCTGGCGAAGAAGGTGGTCATGCCGATCCAGGAGGTCGAGGGCGTCACCCGCACCCTCACCTGCCCGGTCCTGCAGCTCTAGGCGGCCGGGCCGTCCCTTCGCGATGACGATCAAGATCCGGCACGACGATCAGATCAACGACGTGGAGGGCGGATGGTTCCGCGCCCGCTGGCACTACTCGTTCGACTCGTATCGCGATCCCGAGTACGTGAGCTTCGGATCGTTGCGGGTGTTCAACGACGATCGCCTGATACCCGGTGCGATCTGGCCGATGCATCCGCACCGCGACATCGAGGGTCTCACCTACGTGGTGGAGGGACTCTTCCGCCACCAGGACGACGTCGGTGGGGCGCCGGGGCCGTTACCCGCTGGTTCCGTGCAGCGCATGACGCTTGGGTCCGGCGCGCGGCACAGCGAGCAGAACGCCAGCGAGACGGAGGCGATGCGGTTCATCCAGATGTGGATCATGCCGCGCGAGCATGGGCTCACGCCGGGCGTGGAGCAGAAGGTCTTCACCACCGAGGACCGGACCGACACCCTGCTGAAGGTGATCAGCGGCGACGGCGGCGACGCCGTGCTGGTCCACCAGGACGCGCATGTCTTCGTGTCGCGGCTCACCGCCGGCAATGCCGCGAAGCATGATCTCCCCGCGGGCCGCGGCGTCTACCTCTACGTGATCGAGGGCGACGTGACCGTGAACGGCGAGCGCATGCAGACAGGCTCGGCGGCGCAGATCCGCGACGAGCCGTCGGTCGCCATCGAGGCGGCCGCCGACTCCGAGCTGATCCTCGTCGACGTGGCGCTCACGTAGCCTTTGCGAGGTCGCACGCGAGGTTCACGGCGCGCGTCACGGCTGGGCCGGCGACCGCACCCGGGTGGAAGATCGCGTGCGTCACGAGCCGGTAGATGAGGGCGCGGATCAGCAGCTGCCCGAGATGCTCGGCGTTCGGTGCGGCCTCGAGGATCTCAGGTCCCGAATCGCGCCACAGCAACGCGTCGGCGATGACGATCGCGGAGGCGAACACCGTCGGCCGCCAGTACGGCGACAGGTCGATGACCGCGGGCGCCATCCCCGCGGCGAAGAGGACGTTCTCCGACAGGTCGCCGTGGATCAACTGATCCTGCACGCCGTCGACCGGCCGCCGCGAGGCGATGAGCCGATCCATCCCTTCGATCGGTCCGAGGGATCGGTCGATCGGGATCTGGTCCCACGCCGCTCGGTCACCGGTCGCCCAGGGG
>JALYMB010000397.1 GCA_030773935.1 Actinomycetota bacterium
GTTCACGGCGGCGCCGGCGACCAGCAGGCCGGCGGACACGAGCATCGCCAGATGGAACGCATCGGTTGACGCGTCCTTGGCAGCCACCCGGATCTGGGGCGAGACGTCGCCTGTCGGCTGGTTCAGCGGCGCCACCTGCGAGCGGAACTGCGCGGAGTGGACGTCGGCCGACGGGACGGCCCTGCCGATGGCCGAGTAGAAGCTGGAGGCCACCGCGACGAAGATCACGGCGTTCACGAGCGGCGAGCCGACGCGCGAGATCGCGTTGTTCACGGCGGAGGCCACGCCCGAGTTCGTCGCCGGCACCGACGTCATCAACGCCGTCGTGAGCGGGGCCACCATCATGCTGAGCCCGAACCCGAACACCAGGAGCGAGGGCAACAGGTCGATGAGATAGGACGAGGGGGGCAGGATCGAGGCGCCGGGCCCGGTGCCCAGGACCCACGGCCGACTGTCGGCCGGCAGCCGCGCGAGCCACAGGATGCCCACCGCCATCACGGCGGGGCCCAGGGTCATGAACAGGCGGGGCCCCCGCTTCGCTGCCAGCTTGCCGAACCTGGTCGAGAGCAGCACCAGGAACAGGGTGCCGGGGATCCCTGCCACCCCCGCGGCCTGCTCGTTGTAGCCGAGCGTCCCGATCATGAAGATCCCCTGGAAGGTGAGTCCCACGTACAGGGCCCCGTAGATCACCAGCGTCGAGATGTTCGTGATCGTGAAGTTCCGTGACCGGAACAGCTTCGGTGGTACGAGCGGGTCGCGTCGGTGCGTCATCATGAACGGCAGGGCGATCGCCGCGAGGGCGCCCACCGCCAAGCTCACGACGACCTCCGGCGAGCCCCAGCCGCTCTGCTGGCCTCGGATCGTGCCGAACGCAAGGCCGCCGACCGCGAGCGCCACCACCAGCGAGCCCGCCCAGTCGAAGTGCCCGCTCGCGTTCTCGTCCCGTGACTCCGGGACGTAGCGGACTGTCGCGACGTAGGCGACCAGCAGGAAGGGGAGATTGATCAGGAACGCCATGCGCCACGAGATCGTGTTCACCAGCACGCCACCGATGAACGGGCCGATGATCGTGGTCGCGGCGGATGCCGAGGCCCAGACGCCGAACGCCCGCCCCTGCTCCTCGCCCTCGAAGCTCGCCGTGATGATCGCGAGCGAGCCCGGGACCAGCAGCGCGCCGGCCACGCCCTGCAGGACCCGGCACACGATCAGGAACTCCATCGTGGGCGAGAGGCCGCACAGCAACGAGGTGACCGCGAAGGAGATCAGGCCCAACGCGAACATCCGCTTGCGTCCGTAGTAGTCGTTCAGCGCGCCGGCCAGGACCAGCAGCGCGCTCAGGGTCAAGAAGTAGCCGTTGGCGACATAGGACTGCGCCTCCAGTGTGCCGAACAGGCTCGAGGAGAGGTCCTGGCCGATCCGCGGCAGGGCGAGGTTCACTACCGAGGTGTCCAGGAAGACGATGCCTGAGCCGAGGACGACCGCGATCATCGTCCAGCGCTTCTGCGCGGGCGTCATGCGTGTACTCCCGACGGGCGTCTCCTCACTTCCGTTCCACCCACTGTGCCCGCCACTGCGGCGCCGGGAAGGGCTCCGCGAAGTAGTCGGTCTCCTTCACGATCATGCCGTCCCGGAACTCCAGGAGGCTCACGCCCAGGTAGGTGCTCCCGTCCGCGTAGGTGAGCTCGACCTCCGCGGCGGCGAGGTCGCCGTCGGAGCGCACACGCCGGAGCTTCATCGTGGGCATGCCGCCCGGGAAGTTCCGGTTGATCGCGAGGGCGTTGTCGGCCCCGACGATCCGCTCGCCCGATTGCGGCCACTCCTGTACGAAGTCCTGGTGGAGGTACCCGGCCGCCGCGTCCCAGTCGCCGGTCCCCACGGCGGCCCAGAACGCCTCCGTCACCGTTCGGACGTCCTGATCGGCCATGACGATGCCCTCCCTCCGCACGGACGACCCCGAGCCTACGCCAGGTGCGACGCGGTGGTCTCGGGCGCCGCCTCCCAACCTGAGATCGCCTCGATATCGATGGCGACGATCGGACCGGATGGAGGGTCCGACACGTACTGTGGATACTTCGTCTGGACCGCGGTCAGCGCGGCGGCGCGCTCGCGGGCCGAGCCGACCACTCGGCCGGCGCCCGACGCGCGAACCCACCACAGTCTGTCCCAGTCCTCGTCGTATCCATCGACCACGAACTCCACGGCCGGATTTCGCTCGAGGTTCTTGAGGCGCTGGAGCTGAGGAGAACGCTTCCGCTTCCGGTCGACGACCCAGTAGGCGCTGATCCCGACCGCTCGCTCGACGATCGCGAACACGAACGGGACAACGTGGGGCTTGTGGTCCCCCGTGACGGTGGCCATCCGACCGACCCGGGCGGCCCGCGCTCTGGCGATGGCCTCATCTCTGGTCACTTCAACCTCCTCGTGGCGCTCGCTTCGACGCTTCGTCACCGGCCGGACCTGAAGCGGGGCTCCACCCTGGCGGCCATCGCGGCGGCTGCAGCGTGTTCCCTACGAGCCACACATCGGTGACCGGTCCCACCCCGCCCGGAACGGGAGTGATGGCCTCCGCCTTCGCGCCGACGCCCTCAAAGTCCAGGTCGCCGACGATGTGGATCTCACCCGTCGAGTGGTCCTTCAAGGCGTTGATCCCCACGTCGACGGCGATCACGCCGTCACGGACCATTTCGCCCGTCACGAGCGCGGGTACGCCGGTCGCGGCGATGAGTATGTCCGCCTGGCGCGTGAAGTCGGCAAGGCGGCCGGCTTCGTGGGTCCCGCTGTGGCAGGTGACGACCGTCGCGTCGCGCTGCAGGCCGAGCCACTGCGCGGGCTTGCCCACGCCGTCGGAGCGTCCAACGACGACGAGGGTGCGACCCCGGTAGAACCTCGCCGGGTTGTAGCCGCGCGACCGCACGTACGAGTCCAAGATGTAGAAGCACGAAGCGGGCGTCGACGGGACGAACCGGGGCCGCCCTTGCGCGAGGAGCCCGGCGTTCACGGGGTGCACCGCCTCGATGTCTTTCAATGGATCCAAGGCGGAGTTGATCTCGGCCCTTGGCAGATGCGCAGGCACCGGCTGCAGGACGAGGATGCCGGTGATGCGCGGATCGGCGTTCAGCTTGCCGAGCGTGGCGACCGCTTCGGCGAGCTCCACGTTGGGCGCGAGATGCTCGTGTACGTACCGGTATTCCAGCTCATCCGCCAGGCGGCGGATGTGGCGTTCGTAGGCCTGCGCGCCGTAGTCCTCTCCGACGATGACCGTGGCGAGGCCGGGCTTTACCCCCGACAGCCGAAGGATCTGCAGCTCTTCCTCGATGCTGGCGTGGAGCTCACTCGCCAGCGCGTTGCCGTCGATGACTATCATCCCGACCGACTCCTCTCCGGGCAGCGAAAGGAACTAACCCCGCGCCACCGGCTCGGGCTGGCCGACAAGATGCGTGACGGGAAGCCCGAACTCGACCTCGATCCGATGCGGCAGGTCGTGCTTCAGCCAGCGCGAGGCCCCCGGTGGGAGCGTCGACACGATGATCTCGTCGAAGACACGGTGGGCCAGCACGTCCTGGATGGCGTATGTCGGGCGTTCGTCACCGACCTCGCCCTCGGCCTCGACGCCGATCCCGCGCAGGAGTGCAAGGGCCGTCTCGAGGCGTCGGCGGGCGATGTCGCGAGCCTCGCCCTCGCTCCACGAATGGCCGTGCGGCGGGGTCGCCGGCACCACGATGTAGAACGAGGACGGCGTCCGCTCGTGGAGCTCACGGACCTTCGCGGTGAGGTGGCCCCCGGCGAGGGTCTGGTTCGCGACGATCAGGAATCGGCGCATCGGTCCACCTCCTTCGGACGGAGCACCCACCGGAACCTGAGCGTACGCCCATAGAGCGATGTTCGGAGTCAGCCGGGTCCAGGGCTTGGGAAGATGGACCGTGCGTCGCGTGCACTTCGAGGTGTCCGGCCGGGTCCAGGGCGTGTCGATCGTCGCCTGGTGCCGGATCGGGCCGGCGATGGCACGGGTGGAGAGCGTGCAGGTCCGGGAAGAGTCTCTCACGGGGGAGCACGCGTTCCGCGTCACGCGTTGACCTGCGAGCTAGCCACCACGGTATTCGCGGGCGATCTGTTGGAGCTTCGCATGCGTTGCGCGGTAAGCGTCGCGACGAGGCAGGTACTGCTTGCGAACCTTCGCGAGAAACGTGTAGTTCGGATCGCACACATTGGCGACCGGGCTCTCCGACACCTGTGTGAGGAATTGGTACGCGTCGAGTCGCTCGAACCCGTACTCCTCGACGAGCCAGGCCACCATGTCGGTGTGCGCGATCCGGAACGCGTCTTCCAGCGGCCTCGCCGATCCGGTGGAGATGATGAAGTCGTCGTTCTCCAGGCGCGGCCACGGCGTGACGCGCTCCTTGATGAGCTCGATGGCGATCACGGAGTCCATGGCCGTCTCCACGGCAACCCCACACGTCTCACCCTCCCCCTGCCTCGCGTGTCCGTCGCCGAGGGAGAAGAGCGCACCTTCCACGTTCACGCCGAGGTAGCACGTGGCGCCCGCGCGCATCTCCGGCGTGTCCATATTGCCACCGTGCGCGTCGGGCACGAGCGACAGCCTCGACTCCAGGTTCGCCGGCGCGACCCCGACCGTGCCGTGCATGGGGTCGAGGGGTAGCTCGGCTACGTGGTCGCCGTTCGCCGCTCGATAGGTGACGATGCGCCGCGCGCGGTCGATCTCGTAGATCCAGACGGTCTCGGGAAGAGGTTCCTGAAGCGTGGCGGTCTGATGCGTGCTCGAGAGCGCACCGAACAGCGGCACGAGGCAGGATGCCCCCCAGTCCCGCGACGGCTCGATCGAGACGAAATGGATCGCGAGCGTGTCGCCGGGCTCGGCGCCCTCCACGTAGAACGGCCCGGTCTGCGGGTTCACGAAGGGGAACTCGATCACCTTCGAGACGTGGTCCCCGGGCCCCCGCACCTTGCCGCCGAACGCGTCCTCGGTCCACAGCTCCAGCACGTCGCCCGGCGCGACCTTCAGCACGGGCGGAACGCCGCCGAACGTCCACGCGAAGTCCGCCGGATCCGGACGGTACGAGATCACGTTCATGACTTCCCTCCGTGCACCGCCGACCCTACACCGGCCCGTGCTGTTCGAGCGGTCGCGATGGTCGTTCGCGCCTTGTTGTCTCGCCTTGGTCGTGGCCGCATCGTGCGCCGTGTTCACGAGTCATCGATGGGCAGCCTAGCCGAGGGCTTGGGAGGATGGACCGTGCGTCGCGTGCACGTGGAGGTCTCCGGCCGGGTCCAGGGCGTGTTCTACCGCGCCACGTGCGCCGAGCTGGCGCGCGAGCTGGGCCTGGGCGGATGGGTGCGCAACGGCTCGGGTGGCGGCGTCGAGGCGGAGTTCGAGGGCGACGACCAGGCCGTCGAGACGATCGTCGCCTGGTGCAGGGTCGGCCCGGCGACGGCACACGTCGACAGCGTGCAGGTCCGGGAAGAGCCTCTCACGGGGGAGCGCGCGTTCCGCGTCACGCGTTGACTGCTCCCTCCTCGGGGTCGGCGAACTCGGCACGGACGCCGAGCAGGCGGACCGGCCGGGTCATCTCGAAGCGATCGAGAGCTCCGAGTGCCGCTTCCGCGATCCGGTCTGGGTCCGTGGTCGTCTCGGCGAGCTTCATCCCGTGGGTGGACGTGAAGAACGGTGCGAACCGCACCTTCACGACCACCCTGATGACCGGTCGACCGTCGGGGACGTCGTCGATCAGCTCTCGCGCGATGCGCTCCGTCTCCCGGCGGATCTCGTCCAGGTCCGTCAGGTCCCGTTGGAACGTGCGCTCGTGGCTGCGGCCGCGGGGTACGTACGGCTCGGCGGTCACCTCGCCGTCGTCCTCGCCGGTGCCGAGGCTGCGGATCCACGGCCCGGTGTTCGGCCCGAACCGGGCGGCGAGCACGTCGTCGTCGGTGTTCGCGAGCTCGTCGACCGAATGGATGCCGAGCTCATTGAGCTTGGCGGCGGTCTTCCTGCCGATGCCCCACAGGGCGTCGACCGGTCGTGAGCCCATGACCGCCGGCCACTCCTCGCGCGTGAGCCGGAAC
>JALYMB010000398.1 GCA_030773935.1 Actinomycetota bacterium
CCAGCAGCACTAGCCGCAGGCAGCGGCAGGAGCACGGAAACCGGCCCCCGCGAGGGGGCCGGTTCCCTTTGCTAGAGTGCCGCTCCTCGTGGACTGGCGACTGGAACTGGTGCAGATCCCCGTCTCGGACGTGGATCGCGCGAAGGCCTTCTACACCGAGAAGGCAGGCTTCCATGCGGACCACGACCACAGGGTCAGCGATGAGATCCGCTTCGTCCAGCTCACGCCCACCGGGTCGGACTGCTCGATCGCCCTGGGAACCGGGCTCGGCGACATGCGGCCGGGGTCCGTCCAGGGCCTGCAGCTGGTGGTATCGGACATCCACGCCGCACGTGCGGAGCTCGTGGAGCGCGGCGTGGACGTCAGCGAGGTTCAGGACTTCGACTGGGGCTCGTTCGTCTTCTTCAGCGATCCGGACGGCAACGGCTGGGCCGTGCAGCAGATCCCCGCTCGCGACTAGTCCCCGCGCGGACGTCCCCCCGCTTGGACAGCCACGCTCTTAGGACCACCCCGTGTGTCACCGTAGGTAGACACGTGAGGGCGTCACGGAAGATTCTGTGGTTTCGGACCAGGAAATCAGCGGGTCTCCCACAACCCGATCACGTTTCCCTCGCTGTCCTTGACGTAGGCGAAGGCGCCCATCTCCGGGATCTCGGTACGCGGCTGAACCGTGCTGCCCCCGCCCGCTTCGACCTTCTTCAACGACTCGTCGATGGACGTGACGCCGATCGTGATTACCGGGGCGGGCGTGTCCGCGCTCCGCTGCATCAGGCCGCCGTTGATGGCACCGGGCTCCGTCGGTTGCCGCGTCGTCTCGTCGATGGCGGTGGTGGTGACGGTCGTGTACATGTTGCCGCCGCCCATGTCCATCTCGATCAGCTCCCAATCGAAGGCGGACCCGTAGAACTCCCGAGCCCGGACCGCGTCGTCGACGGGGATCTCGAAGTGCACGACCTTGTCCATCCCTTCCCCCTTCCCGAGGCCTCACGAGCCTCTCCGCTGGCTCCCCCAATCTATCCCGTGGTCGCCACATCGGTGGCCCAGTACAAAGGCCTCGTGGCGATGGAGCGATGAAAGCAGTACATGCCGTACGAGTTCCCTGCGGCGATCGGCATGGATGTGGTCGGCGTGGTCGAGGTCGGGGAGGAAGTGGAGCGCTCGCTGGGCCCCACGTTCTCTCCCCGATCTCTCCACGCCGAGGCGGAGGGAACACTGTAAGAACCCGAACGCCGCAGGTCAGGCGGTCTGCGTTGGGCTGGGTGCTGGAGCCGCGTCGCCCGATCCGCCCAGGCGTAACGATGGAGTCCTCCTCGAACGGGCTCCTTGAGTGTGATCGCACTCGGAGTTCGGTACCAAGATGTAGCGCAAGGGTGACCGCGACATGGAACACGTCGACTATGATGCCGAGCTTCGCCTGCACAACGACGCGCTGCGGCGCGCCTACGAGATTGATCCCGAGGACCGGGTGCTGGACATCGGCTGCGGAGCGGGGCAGACCACGCGTGATGCGGCCCGCCTCGCCAGCGACGGGTGGGCGCTCGGCGTCGACATCTCGAAGGAGATGATCGAGCGGGCCTATCTGCTCGCCGAGGCCGAGGGGCTCCACAACATCACGTTCGAACACGCCGACGCGCAGGACCACCGGTTCCCGTCTGAGCGATTCGATCTGGCCATCAGCAGGTTCGGCACGATGTTCTTCCGCGACCCCATCGCCGCATTCACCAACATCGGAAGGGGGTTACGCCGTGCCGGGCGCCTGCTGATGATGGTGTGGCAAGGGCACGAACAAAGCGAGTGGTCCGTGTCTATCGAGAGGGCTCTTGCGGCCACCGTCGGATCTCCGGTTCCGACTTCAGAGGGACTCGATCCGTTCTCGCTAGCCGATCCGGCGACGGTCCGGCGGGTCCTAGACGCGGCTGGCTTCACCGACATCACGTTCACCGGCGTGCGCCAGCCCATCTACTACGGTCAGGACGTTGCCGCCGCGCTCGAGTGGGTCGGTGGTTTCGCCTGCGCCAAGGAGCTGTTGGATCGCCTCGATCCCACCGGCAGTGAGGTCGCACTCGAACGCCTGCGCGAGACGCTCGTCGCGCACGCTCGGGAGGGCGGCGTCTGGTTCGACTCGCGCGCCTGGATCGTGAAGGCGCGCCGCCCGTGACCCCGACAAGTGGGTAGAGGCATCCGCTGGCATTCATGTCCATGAAGGGAGGGCCGACGATGGCAACGTTCGCGTTGATCCACGGCGCCGGCGATGTCGGTTGGTACTGGCACCTGGTGGAGGCTGAACTGGGTGAGCGGGGCCACGACGTGGTGGCGCCGGATCTTCCGTGCGACGACGACTCAGCCGGACTCTCCGAGTACGCGGACACGGTGATCGAGGCAATCGGTGAGCGAACCGATCTGGTCGTGGTCGCCCAGTCGCTCGGAGGTTTCACGGCCCCGCTCGTCTGCGAGCGGGTGCCGGTGAAGCTGCTCGTCCTGGTCGCGCCCATGATCCCCGCCTCGGGAGAGGCGCCGGCGGACTACTGGACGCACACCAGGTACGACGAGGAGGTGCGGGAACACTATGACGACGAGGTCGCCCTTTTCTATCAGGACGTTCCCCCGGAGTTGGTGTCCGAGGCCCTGAAGCGGGGAAGGAGGCAGTCCGAAACCCGCTTGGGGGAGCCGTCGCCGCTCAAGGCATGGCCGGACGTCCCCACACGGGTCGTGCTCTGTCGAAACGACCGCTTGTTCCCCGCGCACTTCCTTCGCCGCGTCGCCCGGGAGCGCCTGGCCATCACGCCCGACGAGATCGACAGCGGACACACACCCGCTCTCAGTCACCCCAAGGAGCTGGCCGACTGCCTAGAGGCGTACGCGGCCGAGCTGGGCATGGCGAGCGGGTAGCTGCACTCTTGTCGGGGTTGATGACGACGCGGGTGTTTCGCGAGGCAAAGGTCGGTTCTTACACTGTTCCCTTCGCTCGCGCGTTTGTGCAGGTCAGAGCGTAGCGGAGGCGGACGGGAATCGAACCCGCCTGGGAGCTCGCGCCCCCACTACGGTGTTGAAGACCGCGGGGCCCACCAGGAACCCTGACGCCTCCGAACGCGAGCATACCGGCCGAGGTCTACGCCCCGGCGGTCTTACTCCTCCTCGTTCAGCGGGACTCCTGAACCTGGGCCCAGCGGAAACAGGCGGTCTCGTGGTCGTTCACCATGCCCGTGGCCTGCATGAGCGCGTAGCACACCGTCGGCCCGACGAACCGGAACCCGCGCCGCTTCAGGTCCTTCGACATCGCGCGCGACTCGTCGGTCTCCGACGCGAGCTCGGTGAGACTGCGATGCCGGTGGACGATCGGTGCGCTGCCCACGAACGACCACAGGTACGCATCAAGCGATCCATGCTCGCGCTGCACCGACAGCACGAGCTTCGCGTTCGCGACGGTGGACTCGACCTTCAACCGATTCCGAACGATCGCCGGGTCGGCCAGCAGCCGGCGGATCTTCTTCGAATCGAACCGGGCCACCTTCGCGGGATCGAAGCCGGCGAACGCGCGGCGATAGCCCTCGCGCTTGTCCAGGATCGTCTTCCACGACAACCCCGCCTGCGCCCCCTCCAGGGTGAGCATCTCGAACAGGTGGCGGTCCTGGTGCGCCGGCACACCCCACTCGGTGTCGTGGTAGGCCTCCATCGAAGGAGTTGCGTCCGTGGCCCAGCCGCATCGCCGACGTCCCGTCACGCAACGCAGCCTACCCGCCTGCCTTGACCCGAGCGCGATACCGTCTACACTCAGCTAGTCCGTAACAGACTAGTCCGCAGAACGGAGGCCCGGATGGCCGTGTCGAAGGTGGAGGTCGTCGTGCTGGGTCTGCTGGCCGAGGAGCCTCTGTACGGCTACGGGGTGCTCGACCGTTTCCGTGCGCGCAGCATGGGGTTCTGGACGGAGGTGGGCAGGGCGTCGGTGTACCAGGCGCTCCGGCGGATGGAGTCCGACGGCTTGATCGCCGGCAAGGCCCAGGAGGGCACCGAGGGACCGGATCGGCGGGTCTTCCGCATCACGAAGGCCGGCCGCGATCGACTGCACGCCGGCCTGGCCGAGCGCGTCGCCGACCTGTCGCCGTACGAGACCGACGCCGGCCTGGCGATGGGCTTCTCCCATCTCCTGTCGGTCACCGAAGCCCGCAAGGCCGTGGATGCGCGAGAGCTGGGCGTCCGGGATCTGCTCGACGCGATCAAGACGGAGCGAGCCCGCACCTCGGCGGACCGAGGTCCCGGCCGCACGGTTGCCAACGGCATGCTGGACCGGCAGGAGGCGCTGGCCAAGGCCGAACTCGCCTGGCTCGGCAAGTTCCGGGCGCAGCTGGGCAAGGTCCGGCGGTAGGGATCAAGGGAAGGCCATGTCCGACCGACGCCCTACCATGGGATCAACGATGGAAGCAGCCTTCTTCGACCTGGACAAGACGATCATCTCGCGGTCGTCCTCGCTTGCCCTGTCGCGCCCCATGTACCGCGCGGGCATGGTGAGTCGCGGGCAGCTACTGAGGGGCGCGTACGCCCAGCTCGTCTACCTGCTCGTGGGAGCCGACGAACGGAAGATGGAGCGGCTGAAGGAGGGCATGCTCGCGCTCACGAAGGGTTGGGAGCGAACCGAGATCGAGCACCTCGTGGAGGAGGTGATCCTGGAGGTGATCGACCCGTACGTCTACCAGGAGGCCCTGGACCTGATGGAGCTGCATCGCAGCGAGGGTCGCGGGATCTACATCGTGTCGAGCTCGCCGGAGGAGATCGTCCGGCCGCTGGCTCGACACTTCGGCGTGGCGGGGGTGATCGCCACGCGCGCGCACGTGGGAACCGACGGCCGCTACACCGGCGAGCTGGCGTTCTACTCCTACGGAGAGTCCAAGGCACAGGCCATGCGGGAACTCGCCGAGCGGGTCGGGGTCGACCTGGAGGGCTCCTACGCGTACTCGGATTCCACCACCGACATCCCCATGCTCTCGGTCGTCGGCCATCCCGTCGCCGTGAATCCCGATCGCGAACTTCGCCGTCACGCCGAGGAGCACCAGTGGCAGATCCGGGACTTCCGAAGGCCGGTCCGACTGCGGTCGCGCATCGCCAGCGCCGCGCCGCGTCCCTCCCTCGCGGTGGTGGCCGGTCTCGTCGCCATGGCTCTGGTGTTCGGCTGGATCACCGTGCGGTCGCGCATGGCCGCCCGCGACCATCCCGGATGACGCGGTTTGCGTGGTCCGCGCGCGCGGGTGTAGGTTCGCCTCAGGTCGTCTTCGTGCGGCCACGGAGGGAGCAGAACCCACGCGCGTCATGCCGCGGGAGGCATGCTCAGGACCCGGGGTGATCCGTTACCCGGCTCCCGGGCACGTGCAGACAGCGCATGCTAGCTGCTCCCTCCGTCACGTCCGAGGTCTGCGTTCGTCCTATCCGGGAGCTGGACGCCGGTACTCGAAGTGGTTGCCGTCGGGCACGATGAAATCGCCGCCCCACGTGAAGCCCCACCGGCGAAGGATCTTGACCAGCCGTGCATCCTGACGCGGCGGCGATCCGAACGCGTTGTTCGCCGCGTTGCAGTCGAAGGCGACGCCCCACGTGTGATGGCTGATCGAGGCCGTGGGGATCCGGTTCACGAACCGCGGCACGTAGCAACCGTTGTACGTGTCGATCAGCGACGACAGCCCTCGTCGGCGCAGCTCCTGCATCGCGCCACGCAGCTGGGGGATCAGCGCGCGGTTGCAGGTCACCCGGCCGATGACGGGGATCGTCGTCGTGACGATGTGGTCGTCCACCCAGTGCGGATCGAGCTGGAGGTACCCGGGATCGCCCGGCACCGGCCGCGCGGCGAACTCGCCGAACAGCGACTTCAACAGGACCGGTGGGAGCACGGCGTCGCCCTGGCGGAAGTAGGGGGTCTCCCCGGGCGCGCGGACCTGGACCTTGCGGTCGACGGGATCGATGGTCGACGGCAGGAGGGGAAGGAGGCGATGCGTGAGTTTCGCGGACGTGGGCAGCCGGGCCGTCGAGGGCTGCAGCAGGAGGTACCGGTCGGTGTCCACGCCGATCTGGCGGCCCGTGCGGCGCGAGACCATCAGTTCGGCCGCGCCCACCAGCTCGTCGGGCAGCACGGCGGCGATGCGAACCTTCGCGCCCGAGTCGAACGTGAGCGTTGCGCCGGGTCCCAGCCCGCGCAGCTCGGCCGAGGTCGTGCCCAGCACGCCCTCGCCCCGCGCCAGCGCGACCGTCACGTCGCGGTCGGGCGGGGGCAGGAAGTCACCGAAGGTGCGGGTGTCCACGGCTGCGGCATCGATCGGGATCATGAAGGGCGCCGGTGGACGGTCGGCGACCTCACCCGTGTCGGTGGTGGATCGCACCAACCACGTGTTGTCCTCGGCGACCACCGTGACGCGCGCCACGTCGGGCAGCGCGTGCACACGTGCGCCGAAGTCCGGCGGCAGGCCGTTGGGCGTCCAGGCGAGGAAGGTGTCAGGACGTTCGGGCGCGCCGGAGACGATCGGATCGGCCCGGGGGCCGCTGCCCGGCCGGCCGTGTTCCACGGCCCTGCCCTGGAG
>JALYMB010000399.1 GCA_030773935.1 Actinomycetota bacterium
CCGCAACCCCGCCCCGGCGGGGCGGCGGATGGGACCGGGGGCCGAGCAGCCGCCGCCGGAACCGGGGAGCGGATCGCCGGTCGGCCCGGTGAAGGTGGAACGCGACGGGTTCTCCGGCGAAGCCGCACCCGCATCGCCGCGGCGGGGTCCCGCGGCCGATCCGGATCCACCGCACGGGTAGCCTCCGCGGCCGCCGCGTGATCGCGGGTGCTGCCCTACCCTTGAAAGCATGGACGGCGGTCGGCACTTCGACTTCGCGATCGATCCACGGTACGCGGGCGTGCTTCGCCTGTTCGGCGTCCGCCCCGGCCGGGCGTGGGTGGGATTCGATCAACGCCTCCTGACGGTGCGCTTCGGGTTCTGGCGCTTCGCCACCGACCTCGCGAACGTCGACCGGGTCCGCGTCACCGGTCCGTACGCCTCCGCCCTGCGCGCGATCGGACCGCACATCTCCGCGACGGACCGTGGGATCTCGTTCTGTACCAACACCGAGCTGGGGGCCTGTGTGCTGTTCCGTTCGCCCGTCCCCGGGCGGGAGACGCTTGGCCTCGTGAAGCATCCCGGGCTCACCGTCACCCCCGAGGATCCCCGTGGTTTCGTCGAAGCCCTGACGGCGGCGCGAGACGAAGCGCAGGGCTAGATGGAACGCTCACAGGATGGATTGACGTGATGCGTTGCGGGGTAGCCCCCTCGCCATGAAAGAACTCACCCCCCGGAACCTCGACCGAGACATGCGCGAACCACAGGGCCCCGACGAGCTCTGGAGCGAGGTGCTGGCCACGCTCGCTCTCGTGGGCGCCGTGATGCTGCTGGTCCTGTTGATCTCGCTGTTCGGCCGGCTCTAGTCGCCATCCCGCACGAGGCGGCTGGGACACGGTTAGGGAAGCGGCGCGGGCGGACGCAGATCGACCGCGGACACGTCCACGTGGATCGCTCCCTCGGTCACCGCGCGGACCGATCCCCAAGGCACGAAGCGGTCGTCGGCGTGGAGCCGTTCGAACAGCCGCTTGAGCAGCCACGGCCCCTGAACGCTCGTGCGGCCGAAGCCCAACCGTGCCCCGACCCTGGTGCCGCCCACCACCAGACCGGCAACCCGGAACGTGGCGTCCGAACTCCCCACGACCGGCCCCTCCTGCACCAGGCGAACGTCGTGCACGTGGCCCAGCGTCCGGCCCGCCGCGTCCACGACATCGGAGTCGAGCAGGTCACTCAGGCGCATGTCCGCTCCCAGGGATCCGGCCGATCACGTGCTCCCGTACCCACGACTCGAACCGGTCCACCTCGAGCGCCGATCGGGGAACGGAGAGGCGGATCGCGCTGCCGACCTCCGTCACGACCCCCCAACTGATCGAGGCGGGCCCGGGATCGCTCGACGGGTGCAGCCGCTTGTGGACCGACTCGATCCATGAGCCGAGCCGGCCGCCGATCCGCCGAGACAGCGAACCGGGCCCGGCGAGGATCGCCGTTACGTACGGTGCCCCCTCGTCGGGGACGGTGAGCTCCAGATCGTCGACGGTGCCGGCGAACCGCTCGTCGACGTCGATGAGCTGCCGATCCAGCAGGCTCAAGCCGGCGTCGATCGTGCGCGCAGCCATCAGGCTCCCGCCTTCGTGATGATCATCAAGGGGATCGTCGCCACCGCCACGAGCAGCAGCAGCCCCAGGTACACGGTGGCGACCGCGTTCGTCAGGCGCTTGTTCACGCTCTCGCCCATGTAGTCCGGGTCGTTGGCCACCACCAGGATCGGGAAGTAGGTGAGCGGCAGGGCGGCGGCGGCCAGCACGATGGAGTACTCGGTCACCTTGATCGGATCCACCGTGGTCAGCATGAGCAGGCCGCCCAGCACGATCGAGACCAGCACCACCAGATGGAACCGCGCGGCCTCCTTCGGCCGCACGAACTTCCCCCACTGCCATCCGAAGTACTGCGACACGGTATAGCCCGCCGAGAGCGCCGTCTCCAGCGCCGCGCCGAACGTGGCGGCGAAGACCCCCACCAGCAGCACGGCCAGACCGAGCTTCCCCAATGCGAGCGACACCGGCAGCGCCACCTGCGAGAGGTGGTCGACCGATACGCCACGTGGCGCGAGGACGGCGGCGGTCGTGCCCATCAGCATGAGCGACAGGATCCCACCGAGCGGGAAGCCGATCAGCACGTTCGCGCGCTCGATCTTGAGGTCCTTGCGGGTCCATTTCTC
Source organism: Actinomycetota bacterium (assembly GCA_030773935.1). GTDB lineage: Bacteria > Actinomycetota > UBA4738 > UBA4738 > HRBIN12 > JALYMB01. The sequence goes on from JALYMB010000399.1 coordinate 2,198, forward strand.
CTCCACGGCCCCCGAGGAGAAGAAGAAGACCTCGTACGGCGTCATGGCCGCACCGAACAGGGCGATGGCGAAGTAGAGATAGGTGGGCCAGCTCTCGCCGGACGGCGGCGCGGGATGCAGCGCACTCGTCAACAGGCCGCCGGGGTGCAGACGCCACAGCGCTACGCCGAACACGACCAGCGTCAACCCGGCCAGCCCGAACACGCGCTCCAGGGTCTCGAACTTCACGCGCCACAGGGCGAACCAGACCAGGAACGCCACGATCGGGATCCACAGGAGGTAGTTCACGCTCGAGGCCAGCTCCAGGGCCAGGGCCACCCCCGCGATCTCCGCGGCGAGGGTCAGGAAGTTGATGAAGGACGAGGCGAGGAGATTCGCCAGCGCCACGCGCGCGCCCAGCCGCTCACGGACCAGATCGAAGACCGGTCGCCCCGAGACCGCCGCGACGCGGCCGGCCATCTCCGCGAACACCATGATGCCGACCACCCCGACCAGGACGGCCCAGGCCAGCCCCATGCGGAACCGCGCGCCGGTCTCGGCGTTGGCGACCAGGTCGCCGATGTCGACGAACCCGCCGATCGCGGTGAGGATCCCGAGCGAGACCTCCAGCAGCCGCTTCACCCGTGCTCCTCCGCGAAGCGCGCGAGCTGCCCGCCCAGCGCCTGCAACGGCCGGGCGATGTCGGGCAGGCGGTCGAGCTCACCCCACCGGACCGCGATCCGCAGATCCGCCAGCACCGACTCGGCGCGTGTCACCAGTGCGAGCAGCTCGTCCCGGAGCCGGGCGGATCCCTCGTCGGGCGGCTGGATCGTGGCGAAGATGTCGCCCGAGCCGCCCGCTCCCTGTTCCGCCTCGGCCAGGACGACCGAGAGGTACGGGGCGAACGCGCGTCCCTGCTGTGCAACCGATACCGCGAGGCGCGCCGTCTCGATCGCCGAGGCAACCGACGCTGCCGTGTCGGCGGCCTTGCCTTCGTACGTGTCGTAGGACCGGGCCGGGGGCACGCAGGCCACCAGCAGCACCAGCCCGGCCAGAGCTCCCCCACGTCGCATGACGACCCGCGGCTACCCGGCCCTCGCGCCCCGCAAACGACGGGTGCCTGGGACGACCGATCTTTCTACGCCCCGGCCAGCAGCTGCTCCTTGCGCGCCTGCATGCGAACGCCGAGATCCTCGAGCTCCTCGTTCGAGAAGACCTGGCGAGCCTGCTTGAACATCTCCCCCTCCTCCTCCTCGATATGGTGCTCCACGTTCTCCTTCATGACCGTGCATTTCGCACCCCAGGTCTCGTCGTCGTACGGAAGGTCGACGATCTCGGCCATCACCATGTCCACGACGTGATGCTCCTCGTACCCCTCCAGGACGATGTCTCGGGCCTTGGGGTGCTCCTTCAGGGCCGGGTAGAAGATCTCCTCCTCGATCGACTCGTGCACCTCGAGCTCCCGCTTGACCTTCGTGAAGAGTTCCTCACGTGTCTTGACGCCGCGCTCGGTCGTCGAGTCCAGGTCCTCGAGGATCTTCTTGACCTTGGCGTGGTCTTCTTTCAGCAGCTGGACGGCATCCATCTCTGTCCCCCTTTCGCGAGCCGGCGTGGCGCCGGACGACGTTGCGGGCCGATACCCGGGCGCGCCCGCTCCAAACGGCGGTGTAGCGCGGGTCGGTGGTGGGTAGATCGCGAGGCGTCGCTCCCGCGGATCCCTATCTCCACGGGAGCGTCGAGTGGCGGAGGACAGCGCACGAAGCACCGGTCCCGACAACCTCCTCCAGGGACTCCCAGCGTTTCTCCTTTCGCCACGAGCCGGACGGGCGTGCCGGCGCGCGGACCCGCGAGGGAGAGGACCCGCCGGTCCCGTCCGGACCTCTTCGGACCCCGGTCCACCCACGTTGGTTTGGGGCGTCGTCGCCGCGGGAACCCCGCGATCCGGAGGTGATGACGGATGCCACAGAAGGCCTGGAGCAAGAGGCGCGAACGGCAGTACGAGCACATCAAGGAGGGACTCGAGGAGAGCGGCCGATCGGAGGACCTGGCCGAGGAGATCGCGGCACGCACGGTCAACAAGGAGCGGGCGCGGGCGGGCGAATCCAAAACCAGGAGCCGCTCGTCGGTGAAGGACATATCATCGGGGCGACGCGGCGGTCTTCGTTCCCACTCGGGTCCCGGAGGACGCACGAAGGCGCAGCTCTACAACGAGGCGAAGGATCGCGGGATCGAGGGACGCTCGAGGATGGACAAAGCCCAGCTCGAGCGGGCGCTCGCCCACAAGGACAGCAAGAAGTAGCCGGTCCGATGACGCGCCTGCGGAGGGTCTCCAGTAGCGCACCGGGCATCGCGCGACGTCGCCACGGCCGTGGCTTCGTGTACACGGATCCACGTGGGCGCAGGGTGAGCGACCCCGAGGTGTTGGCGTGGATCCGAAGTCTGGCGGTGCCGCCGGCCTGGACCGACGTGTGGATCTGCGCCGATCCCTCCGGCCACCTTCAGGCCGCCGGGACCGACGCGGCCGACCGCCGCCAGTACCTCTACCACCCGGAGTGGCGGCGCAGGCGCGACCGGGGCAAGTTCGAGCGGATCGAAACCTTCGCGGCGCAGCTCCCGTCACTGCGGCGCCGGGTGACGGCCGACCTCGCCGGCGCCGATCTCTCCCGCGAACGGGTCCTGGCCTGCAGCGTCCGGATGCTCGACCGCGGCCTGTTCCGCGTGGGGACCGAGGACTACGCGGCCAAGAACGGCTCCTTCGGCCTCGCGACCCTGCGCAAGGAGCATGTCCGTATCGGACGCGACAGCGCGGCGTTCGACTTCGTTGCGAAGGCCGGGATCCGACAGCTGCGGGACGTAGCAGACCCGCAGATCCTCCCCGTGTTGCGGGCGTTGCAGCGCCGGCGGGGTGGCGGCGACGAGCTCCTCGCGTGGCGTGAGGGCTCCGAGTGGCGCGACGTCCGCTCCACGGATATCAACACCTACCTGAAGGAGATCGCGGGGCAGGACTTCTCAGCGAAGGATTTCCGGACGTGGCACGCCACGGTCCTGACCGCGGTCGCCCTGGCGGGGCGGGAGCCGCCGACCTCTGCCACGGGGGCGAGACGCGCGGTGACGGCGGCGATCAAGGAGGTGGCGACGCAGCTGGGCAACACACCCGCCGTCTGCCGCGCCTCCTACATCGATCCGCGCGTGATCGACCGCTTCAGCGAGGGAACGGTGATCGCGCTGCCGCGGCGGGCGTCCATGGAACCG
>JALYMB010000400.1 GCA_030773935.1 Actinomycetota bacterium
CCGATCGAGTTCTCGATGCGCCGCGAGGACTACGACGCGCTCGGTGGACACACCGCCTCGATCGTGCAGATCGGCGAGGTCGTGACGCGGCCCGAGGCGAAGCCGATCGCGGAGATGCCCGACAACCCCTGGCCGACGGGCTGAGGCGGCTCGCGGCCGCCCGGTGGGGAGCAGATGAGCGGGCCGGTCGCCGCCATCACGCCGGACGGAACGCGCCTGCACCTCCAGCACGGACCGATGGACCTCATCATCGAGGCGACCGGCGACAAGGAGGCGGTGGCCGCCGCGTACCGGCGGGCCTGGGACCGCTTCCAGCCCCTCCTCGACGAGCTCGTGGAGGAGCTGCCGCTGCTGCGCCGCCCGTTCGGCGGAGAGCATCAACAGCTACGGGGTACGGTGGCCCGCCGCATGGCGACCGCGGTCTCGCGGTTCCCGGGATGGTTCGTCACGCCGATGGCCGCGGTGGCCGGCGCCGTGGCCGACGAGGTCTGCGACGCGATGTGGCCGGAGGACGGGACGCTCCGGCGCTGCGCCGTCAACGACGGGGGCGACATCGCGGTGCGCCTGACCCCCGGGGAATCGTTCGTGGTCGGGCTGGTGCCGCTCCCCCAGCGGCCGGCCCTCTTGGGTGCGACGACGATCCTTGCCGAGGACCCGGTGCGGGGCGTGGCGACCAGCGGACGGCACGGGCGTTCCTTCTCGCTCGGGATCGCGGATGCGGTCACCGTGCTGGCCGCGGACGCGGCGATCGCCGACGCAGCGGCCACGCTCCTTTCCAACGCGGTCGACCTGCCCGGCCACCCGGCGATCCAGCGCACGCCCGCGGTCGAGCTCGACCCCGATTCGGACCTGGGTGACCGACTCGTCACCGTGGGGGTCGGTCGGCTCGCGGACGCCGAGATCGAGGCGGCGCTCGCCGCCGGGCTCGCCGAGGCCGCGCGCATGCGGACGGCGGGCACGATCGAGGCCGCGGTCCTGTGCCTCGAGGGGCACATCGTCACCGCGGGGCCACTGCGCCCCCGCGCCGCACTCGGCGACGCGTCCTAGGACCGCTCCCGGAAAGCGCTCGTGCTACCCTCCGGCGCACGCGTCGAGATGCTCGTTCCTCGTGCCACTGGAGGATCGCGTGGAGATCCGGAAGATCGTCACCATCGTCGACGAGGTCCATCTGGAGGCCGGCCGGCCGGTCGACCCGCCGGTCCGACGCGTGGTCGTCGCCGCCGTCATGGCGAACCCGTTCGCCGGGCGCTACGTCGAGGATCTCACCCCGCTGATCGAGGAGAGCGTGCCGCTCGGCGAGCGACTCACCGCCGCCGCCGTGGCGCAGCTCGAGGGCAAGCCCGTGCACTCCTACGGCAAGGGTGGGATCGTCGGCGCGAAGGGCGAGCTCGAACACGTTGCGGCGATGCTCCATCCGAAGCTCGGCACGCCCGTGCGCGAGGGCGTCGGCGGCGGCACGGCGATCATCCCGTCCGCGAAGAAGCGCGGTGGGCCGGGCACATCGCTCGACGTGCCGCTGCACTACAAGGACGCGGCGTTCGTTCGGTCGCACTTCGACGCCGTGGAGCTGCGGATCGCGGACGCACCGGCCGACGACGAGCTCGTGATCGCCGTCGCCGTGACCGACGGCGGCCGGCCGCTCCCGAGGGTGGGTGGGCTCACAGCCGAGGAGGCCGTCGGCGAGGACGGCCTGCGCTGAGGGGAAGGACGCGGCCATGAGCGACCTGGTGATCCGGAACATCGGCACCATCGCCACCGGCGACGTCGCGGCGCCACTCGCCGAGGGCGACACGATCGTCGTGCGCGACGGGATCATCGCCTCGGTAGGGCCGGAGGCCGCGGCCGGGACGGACGGGATCTCGGCGTCGATCGACGCCGCCGGGGCCACGGTGATCCCCGGACTCTGCGACAACCATACGCACCCGGTGTTCGGCGACTACACGCCGCGCCAGCAGCAGTCCGACTGGATCGAGTCGTGCCTGCACGGCGGCGTGACCACGATGGTGTCGGCGGGCGAACCGCACCTGCCCGGCCGTCCGACCGATCCGGCCGGCGTCCGGTCCCTCGCGATCCTCGCGCATGCCTCGTTCGAGAAGCTCCGCCCGGCCGGCGTGAAGGTCCACGCGGGCGCGGTGTTGCTG
>JALYMB010000401.1 GCA_030773935.1 Actinomycetota bacterium
CCGTCTCCGTGGATCAGAGCCGCAAGAAGCTCGAGGGACCGGCCACCACCGCCTCCGATCAGGCCGCGGCGGTGATGGACACGATCTACACCGAGACCTTCCTCGACCCGAGCAGCTGGAAGGACGCGAACTACGACGATGCGTGGACCCAGTTCACGCAGGACGCCGCCACGCAGGCGGAGGCCGACACGGACACGCTCACGGCGGGCACCGCCGCCGGCGACTCGTACGACACGATCGAGCCTCTCAAGGGAGCCGTGAAGCCGCGGGTCCTGGTGGACGAGAAGGGGCAGCCGGTCTCGGTCGTGGCCTCGGTGGTCTTCAGCGCCCAGGGCGCGCACGACGACGGCAGCTACACGCTGTTCAAGAGCACCGGAGAGTTCTTCCTGCGGAAGATCGGAGACGTTTGGAAGGTGGTGGCCTTCCAGGTGCGCCGCGCCGACAGCGAGGAGACCGCGCCCTCGCCGAGCTCCAGCGACTCCGGATCGGCCCAGCCCACGGAGAGCTCCTCGTGAGGCGCCGGGTCGTGTTCGCGCTGGCGGCGCTCACCCTGTGGGTTGCGGGCACGGTGGCCGCCTCGATCGGACCGGGCGCCGCCGGGCCGGCCTCAGCCCTGCCTCGGCTCGTGATCGGCAAGGCCCACGCGGGGTACTCGCCGGCGTTAGGGGGGAGCAAGCCGATCTTCATCCTGGCCCTGGGCAGCGACGCCCGACCCGGCACGCCCATCGAGAAGGGTCTGTCGGACTCCATCCACATCATCGCGATCAACCCGGAGAAGGATCGCGTGTCGATCCTGGGATTCCCACGCGATTCCTACGTGGACATCCCCGGACACGGCTCGAACAAGATCAACGCCGCCATGGCGGAGGGTGGTCCGGCCCTCACGATCCAGACCGTGGAGAACCTCACCGGGATCACGTTCAACTACTACGTGCTCACCTCCTTCGACGGTGTCGTGAAGGCCGTGGACAACATCGGCGGGGTGAAGATCGACGTGCCCTTCGCCATGTCCGACCCATTGTCCGGCTCGCATTTCGCCGCCGGCGAGCAGACGTTGAACGGCGAGGACGCCCTGGCGTTCGCGCGCGACCGGCACTCGCTCACCTCGGGGGACTTCGGGCGTTCGGAGAACCAGGGACGCCTGTTCCTGGCCGCGCTCACGCAGCTCCGCCAGCAGTACGCGAAGGATCCGCGTGTCCTGTTCAACTACATCGGCGCCGGGTTGCGCAACGTGCAGACCGACATGACCACACAGGAGGTCCTGAACTTCGCCTTCACCGCTCTGTCGATCAACCCCACGCACGTCGAGAACATGGTGGCCGACGGCGGCACCGGGAGCTCCGGGGCGATGTCGATCGTGAACCTGTCATCCTCGAACGAGGCGCTGTACAAGGATCTGGCCGACGACGGCATCGTGAGTAAGAAGAACATGCCGCCCAGCCCCACGGCCGGTCAGGGCTAGAGCTTCGTCGCGACGTAGGCGACGTATCCGGCGTAGAAGACGCCCTGGAACAGCAGCGATGGTCCCGTGAGACGTCCCACGAACCGGACCTGCAACCACAGCGCGGCGCCGGCCACCAGGGCGATGAGCGCCGCCACGAGCCCCTCGTGCGCCAGATGCCACGGTGTCAGCAGCAGGCCCACCGACACGGGGAACGACGCCTGGAACACCATGGCCCCGGTCATGTTCCCGAGCGCCAGCGTGTCCTTGCGGCGGCGGACCCACAGGACGCTGTTGAACTTCTCGGGCAACTCGGTGGCGACGGGAGCCACCAGCAGCGCGAACGCGAGCGGCGGCACGTGGAACCGGTCGCCGACGACGCCGACGGCCCAGATGAACAGGCGGGCCCCCCCGATGATCAGGCCGAGCGCCGCGATCACCTGCACGAACGGGGCGGCCGTGGAGGTGTGCTCGGTCCACGCGGCGAGCCCGCGCCGGATCCGGCCCCAGAGCGTCCACAGGTGCAGGGCACTGATCTCGTCCTGGACCTCCTCGTCCAGATCCTTCCGGCCGGGGGACTGGAAGTGGCGGCGCACGTAGTAGACGTATCCCACCACCAGGACCACGACGAGGCCGAAGTTGAGCCACCGCACGTGGGCGAGACCCGCGAGCATCGCGAGCGTGTACATGACCAAGAAGTAGCCGAGGTCCTGGCGCATCACGCCGATGTCCACGCGCAGCTCCAGCGGACGGCGGCCCCCGCGAGCCGAGACGATCACCGCGATCCCGATGACCACCATCGCGAGCGTGGTGAGCATGAAGGGGGCACCGAGGATCGCGCCGGTCCCGATCTCCTCGCCGGCCCCGTGGCCGGACAGGATCGCGACCAAGGGCAGGAGGGTCTCCGGCAGGGCGGTCCCCACGGCCGCCAGCACGGAGCCGACCGCTCCCTCCGATAGTCCGAAGCCCTCGCCGATCCACTCGACGCCGTTCGTGAACAACTCCGCGCCCAGCAGGATCACGACGAACGAGGTCGCGAGACCGAGCCACACCATGGTGCCGCATTGTGACAGGCTCGGGATTCATCAGGAGCCGTTGGTACCCTGACCCGACGCGCGTGACCCGACCCGCGTGCCGTCGTCACCGGCGATCCGTCCCTCCCATGACGATCCACAGCGAGGAGTCGACAGAGGTGCATCCCGGCCGATCCCGGGCCTCGCTGGCGACGGCGTTGGGCGTGGCCGTTCCCGGCGTGGCGATCCGCATGGTGCGTCCCGATCTGCCGCATCCCGTCGACGCGCTGCTGTTCGGCCTCGCGATCGTGGGCGCGGCCTTCCTGCTGTCCTGGGCGGCCGAGGTGGCTCAGCTGGACATCTCCGCGGGTCTGGCGATCGCCCTGCTGGCGCTGATCGCGGTCCTGCCCGAGTACGCCGTGGATTTCGTCTTCGCGTCGAAGGGTGGGAACTCGGTGCAGCGCTTCGGGGCGTCGTGTCCGCCGCTCGGCGGCGGGAGCGAGTCGCCCTGTTCGCTGGCCCTCGCCAACATGACCGGCGCCAACCGGCTCCTGATCGGGATCGGGTGGAGCATGGTCGTCTTCATCGCGTGGTACCGGGTGCGCGCGGTCCGCCGGCGCGAGGGCCGGCCGCCCGGACGATGGGAGGGTGTCCGGCTCGGTCGCGACCACTCGGTCGAGCTCGCGTACCTCGCGGTGGCCACGATCTACTCCCTGACGCTGCCGTTGAAGCACTCGATCACGCTGCTCGACTCAGTGATCCTGGTGGGCATCTTCGCGGCCTACACGTGGCGGATCTCGCGGGCGCCGGCCCAGGAGCCCCATCTGGTGGGACCGGCGCAGTACCTGGGCACGCTCCGCACCGGCGCGCGCCGCACCACGATCGTCGTGCTCTTCGTGGGCGCCGCCGCCATCATCCTTCTGTGCGCCGAGCCCTTCGCGGAGTCGTTGGTGGCCAGCGGCGAGGCCGTGGGGATCAGCGAGTTCCTGCTGGTCCAGTGGCTCGCGCCGCTGGCGAGCGAGGCGCCCGAGCTCCTGGTTGCCGGCCTGTACGCGTGGCGGCTCAACACGAACGCCGGCCTTGGAACGCTGGTGTCCTCCAAGGTGAACCAGTGGACCCTGCTGGTCGGCACCCTGCCGATCGTGTTCGCGATCTCGAGCGCCAGCCTCCACGGCCTGCCCATCGAGGCCCGCCAGCGCGAGGAGCTGTTCCTCACGGCCGCCCAATCGTTCTTCGCCCTCGCGGTGTTGTCGAACCTGTCCATGTCGGTGCGCGAGGCGTGGCTGCTCTTCGGCCTCTTCTGGGCGCAGTTCGTCGTGGGTGCCGTCCTGCCCGAGGAGCTGCACATCGTGTCCAGGCTGGGCGTCGGCGTGGTGTACCTGGCGGGCGGCGGGTGGATCTTGTTGCGCGACCGGCAGCGGCTGCGCCGCCTGATCCGGGACGGTTTCCTGACGAGCTACGCGGAGCTCGCGGCGGCGGACGCGGCGTCGCGGACATGAAGGGGCTCGGAGGCAGGCGCGCCGCTCGCGCGTCACGCGGCAGGCAGCGCGAGGCGTGTCAGCAGGCTGCCACCGGCCGGGTCCACGGCCGGGCCGCGTTCAGGGTCAGCACCTTGACGGAGGATCCGCGCCTGCCGGGAGGGGGTGCGCACGGGGGCACCCGGTTGCCCGATGCCCACGGGTAGCCTGGTCGCCCGATGGATCCCCGCGCCTTCCTCTCCACGCTGGCCGAGGACGAGGACGTCCAGGCCTCGTTGATCCACGTCCGCGAGCTCCCGGCGCACATCCCCGCACTGGAACCGTTCCCGGCGGAGATCCCCGATCTGGTCCGCGACCGGCTCGCGCTCACCGGGATCGCCGGCCTCTTCCCGCACCAGGCCCGCGGCCTGGAGGCGCTCGCCGCCGGCCGCAACCTCGTGATGGCCACGGGCACCGCGAGCGGCAAGACGCTGGTGTACAACGTGGCGTTCGCGGCGGAGGCGGTGGAGCGCGCCACCTCCACCGCGCTGTATCTGTTCCCCACGAAGGCGCTCGCGCGCGACCAGTTGCGCGCCGTCCGCACCCTGAAGCTCCCCCAGGTGAAGGCGGCCGTGTACGACGGCGACACCCCGAGGGCCGAGCGGCCCCTGATCCGCAAGAACGCGAACCTTGTGATGACCAATCCGGACATGCTCCACCTGTCGCTCCTGCCCGACCACGCACGGTGGGCCGACTTCTTCTTCCGGCTGTCGGTGGTAGTGGTGGACGAGGCGCACGTCTGCAGAGGCGTGTTCGGCTCGCACGTGTCCATGGTGCTGCGGCGGCTGCGCCGGCTGATTGCACACTACGGCGGGGATCCCCGGTGGGTGCTGGCCACGGCGACGGTGGGCAACCCGGGCGAGCTGGCCTCGCGGCTCACCGGCCTGGAGTTCGACGCCGTGGTGGAGGCGGACGCCCCGAGCGGCGGCAAGCTGTTCGCGCTGTGGAACCCGCCCATCACCGACGAGGAGACGGGTGCGCGGCGGAGCGCGCTGTCCGAGGCCTCGTGGATGCTGTCGCGTCTGGCCCAGGAACAGATCCCCGCGATCGGATTCGCGCGCAGCCGCCGCGCCGCCGAGCTGCTGGCCGAATTCACGCGCCGCTCGCTGCCCGCGGCCGACCGCGACCGTGTGAAGGCTTACCGCGCCGGCTATCTGCCCGAAGAACGCCGGAAGCTGGAACGGCAACTGCAGAACGGGGAACTGCTGGCGGTCGCGGCCACCAACGCCCTCGAGCTTGGGATCGACATCGGGGGATTGGACGCCGCCGTGCTCACCGGCTACCCGGGCACGCGGGCCTCGATGTGGCAGCAGGCGGGCCGCGCCGGACGGAGGGAGACCGGCTCACTCGCGGTCCTGATCGCGCAGGACGATCCGCTGGATCAGTACCTGGTGCAACATCCGGAGGATCTGTTCGACAGGCCGGCGGAGGCCGCGGTGATCGACCCGTCTAACCCGTACGTGCTGGAGCCGCATCTGCTCTGCGCCGCGCGCGAGCGCCCGCTGTCCCCCGACGAGCTTGGCTTCTTCGGACCCTCGGGCGTGGCCGCTGCCGAGCGGCTGGTGGCGGCCGGCGATCTGGCCGAACGCCGCGGCATGCTCCATCATCGGGGCGCGCACGACCCGCACCGCGAGGTAGACGTTCGCGCCGGAGCCGGCCACATCTTCAAGATCGTGATCGAGGGAACCGGCGAGCTCCTGGGCACCGTGGACGAGGGTCGCGCGTACGCGCAGATCCACCCGGGCGCCGTGTACCTGCAGCAGGGCGAGCAGTACGTCGTGCAGGAGCTGAACCTGGTGGATCGCGTGGCAACGGTCAGCCCCGCCGACCCCGACTTCTACACGCAGGCCCGCGACGTCACCGACATCGAGGTGGTGGAGGCGCTGGAGCAGGACACCGCCGCCGACGTCGCCGCGACCTTCGGCACGGTTCGCGTCACCGACCAGGTCGTGAGCTACGTGAAGAAGCTCGTGAGCACGAATGAGGTGATCGAGGAGATCCCGCTGCCGTTGCCGCCGGTCACCCTGGAGACCCGTGCGGTGTGGTGGACGATCCCGCAGACCGTGATCGATCGCGCCCGCGTGAGCGCGCGCGACCTGCCCGGCGCGGTACACGCGGCCGAGCACGCGGCCATCGGCCTCCTGCCCCTGGTGGCCACCTGCGACCGCTGGGATGTGGGCGGGGTGTCCACCCCGATGCATCCCGACACCGGCAGCTGCACGATCTTCGTCTACGACGGCTACCCGGGCGGCGCGGGCATCAGCGAGCGGGGCTACCGCAGCGCCGGGCGCTGGCTCACCGCCACCCTCGAGGCCATCATCCAGTGCCCGTGCTCGAAGGGCTGCCCGAGCTGCGTGCAGTCCCCCAAGTGCGGCAACGGCAACGAGCCTCTGGACAAGACCGCGGCAGCGAGCCTGCTGGCCGCCATCCTGGGCAGAGCGTGGGGCTGAGCCCGCCCGGCTCCCGCCCCGGCTCCGGAGCCGCGATCCCAGACTTCCGGGGGTTGACCTTCGATGCCCATCCCTGACACTCTTTTCCCCCTACACCCGAAGCCGAGCCTTCCCCACCCCCCAGAAGGGACCGATGTCCAGTGGTCGGTTTCATATTGGCCGCCCTCGCAACGGCCTGGACCACGATCGCGGTCGACGCCGTGGTCGAGAGCACGCTCGACGCTCAGAACCGCCTGCTGCTGTTCGGCCGCACGATGGTGCTCACCGGCCCGACGGTCGAGGTGTTCGCCTGCGTGGGTCTGGGCATGTCGGTGGCGGTGGTGCTCACCGCGTGGATCCAAGGCTCCGTGCAGTGGCGCCACGAGGTGAAGATGCGAGCTGACGTCGACAAGCGGTGGGAGGAGATCTCCACGCGCAACGCCGGCATGGAGGGCCGCAACGAGCTGCTCGAATGGCGGCTGCTGGACCTCCAGGAGCAGGTCGACGCGCTGGTCGTGCGTCGCGACGCGCTGCTGGCCGACACGCAGCAGGACCTCGAACAGGCCAAGGAGGCCGTGCGGGCCACACGGAGCCGCGACTCGCTCCGTCAGCTCCAGGACAGCATGGTCGTCCTGCCGGAGGCCGATGCCGACGAAGAAGGGGAGGAGACGGCCGGATCCGTCCGCGACGCCGACTCGTCCGAGGGCGTCACGCGGTTTCCCGCGTAGCGCCGCGGTTCGATCCGGAGGGCCTACCGACGCACCGAGGCGCGCAGTGCGTCCTGCGCTTGGGCCAGATGCACCCGGTCGTGGCCGGCCAGCAACCGGAACGTCAGGTCGTAGCTCTCGGGTCCACGCTCGCCGTGCAGACCGACCCGGCTGCGCTCATCCGGGTTGGAACGACGCCACATCGCCAGGTTGGCCAGCCGGATGGCCTCGAAATGGTCCAGCAGGGCAGAGGGGTCGTCGTCGTTGTGATGCAGGCTCTGCACCCACCGGTCCTGGTCGTAGCCGATCAGCGGCGGCTCGTCGTGGGCGACGATGAATCGGTACCTGGCCGAGACCACGACCTCCGCGTCGAGCATGTGGCCCATCACCTCCAGGGCCGACCATTCGCCGGGAGCCGGGCGCGTCCGGATGTGCATCCCCGCCTCGCCGGCCACCTGCCGCAGCGCCGCGGGCGTGCCGGCCTGGACCGTGGCGGGATCGTCGTCGTCCAGTGCGGAGAGCAGGAACTCCTGATAGGCCTGGGGATCACGGATCGGGTCCGGCGAGGGCGACGCGGGCCGGTCACTCATCGTCCCGCAGATGATACGGGACCGGATACTCAGTGATCGTGGCGGGGCAGCACCGTCGCTGGTCCCGTGGATCCTGGAGCCGGCAGGTTCATGGGGGCGCGGCGAAGGTGCCGACCGCCCGGGCGCACACCGACCCCTCATGATCCACCAGCTCGCCCTCTGCCCGGCCGATGCGCTTTCCGGCCTGCAGCACCTCGCCGATCACTCGCACGCCGGCGATCGGCACCGGGCGAAGGTAGTCGACCCGCAGATCGACGGTGGTCCAGTCGTGGTCCGTCGCGGCGATCAACGCGAAGGTGAGGGCCGCGTCCAGCAACATCGCCGCCGCACCGCCGTGCGCGACGCCGCTGCCCGCGGCGTTCTCCACGGTCGCCGACAGCGATCCCTCGAGGGCCACCCCGGTCTCGGTGGTCGCAACGGAGAAGCCGCCGAGCAGCGCGTGCAACGGCGCCTCGTCGAGGTAGGTCTGCAGGGTCTGGTCGCTTGGCACCGGCTTCCTCCGGGTCGTCGGGCGGCGGTAGTATCACATGCTCGTCGGCCGGTCCCGGGCCGTGTCGGAGGGAGGCGACCCCTTGGCGGTTCCGAGCCCGGCTCGTGACATCGCGTGCGAACCGGATCACCTCATCGTCTGGGGCAACGTCGACCGGATCGCCGCGGAGCTGTCCCAGACGCTGGGCGTCGTGCCCGTCGACGGCGGCGTGCATCCCGGAGCGGGCACCCGGAACGCGCTGTTCCCGACCGGGGGCGGCATGACCCTCGAG
>JALYMB010000402.1 GCA_030773935.1 Actinomycetota bacterium
CCGTACAAGGGCAAGGGCATCCGGTACGAGGGCGAGTTCGTCCGCAAGAAGGCCGGCAAGGCCGCGAAGAGTGGTGCTGCGTGATGGAGGCGCAGACCAAGCGTCAGGCTCGGGTACGCCGGCACGCCCGCGTCCGCAAGAAGATCGTGGGCAGTGCGGAACGTCCCCGGCTGGCCGTCTACCGATCGAACCGCCACATCTACGCCCAGCTGATCGACGATACGAGAGCGGTGACGCTCGCCCAGGCCTCGGACGCCGAGGTCAAGGGTGCGGCCCCCACCGATCGCGCGAAGAAGGTCGGCGAGCTGCTGGCCGGCCGCGCCAAGGACGCCGGCGTGGAGCGCGCCGTGTTCGACCGCGGCGGCCGCCGCTACCACGGTCGCGTCGCGGCCCTGGCCGAAGGTGCCAGAGAGGGAGGACTGCAGATCTGATGCGACGCTACGATGCGAACGCCCAGGACAAGAGCCCGTTCGAAGAGCGGGTCATCTCCATCAACCGCGTGGCGAAGGTCGTCAAGGGCGGCCGCAGGTTCTCGTTCGCCGCGCTGGTGGTGGTGGGCGACGGCGCCGGGCGCGTCGGTCTGGGATACGGCAAGGCCAAGGAGGTGCCCGCGGCGATCGCCAAGGGCGTCGAGGAGGCCCGCCGCAAGATGTTCGAGGTGCCGATGATGGGCACCACGATCCCACACGCGGTCATGGGTGTCGCCGGAGCGGGCCGGGTGATGCTGAAGCCCGCCGCCCCCGGCACCGGCGTCATCGCCGGTGGTCCGGTGCGCGCGCTCGTCGAGTGCGCCGGCATCAAGGACATCCTCTCCAAGTCAATGGGATCGTCGAACCAGATCAACATCGTCAAGGCCGCCGTCCAGGGACTGAAGGATCTGCGCCGGCCTGCCGAGATCGCCGCCCTGCGCGACCGCGAGCTGCACCAGGTCGCTCCCAGGCCGATGCTCGAGGCCGTCGCGGCGGCGCAGGAGCGTATGCAGGCCAAGCGGAGCGCCGATCTGGAGCAGCAGTACGGCGGCGAGCAGCAGCAGCGCACGTCCGCGCCGGGAGGACGCCGGTGAGCAGGCTGAGGATCACGCAGCGCCGCAGTGTGATCGGGCGTCCCAGGGATCAGAAGGTCACGATCCGGCGTCTGGGCCTGCACAGGATCCGCGACTCCGTGGTGAAGGACGATCGCCCGGACATCCGCGGCATGATCGAGAAGGTCCGCCACCTCGTCACGATCGAGGAGGTCGACGCATGAAGCTGCATCACCTGAAGCCCGCCGAGGGGGCCAAGGCCGAGCGCAAGCGCGTCGGCCGGGGTCGCGCCGGCGTCCGCGGCAAGACCGCCGGCCGCGGCACCAAGGGCACGGGCGCCCGCAAGAACGTCCCGCTGGGCTTCGAGGGCGGGCAGATGCCGCTGCAACGCCGAGTCCCGAAGCTGAAGGGGTTCACCAACCCCAACCGGGTGGAGTACGCCGTGATCAACGTGGAGCTGCTCGCGAAGGTCTTCGACGCCGGCGAGGTGGATCCCGCCGCGCTGTTGGCGCACGGGCTGGTTCGCAAGGGTCGTCCCGTGAAGGTCCTCGCTCGCGGCGAGATCGACAAGGCGCTCGTCGTGAAGGCTCACGCGTTCTCGGATGCCGCCAAGGCGAAGATCGAGCGGGCCGGTGGCCGGGCCGAGCTCCTGGCCTGACCCAGGGTAGGATAGGGACCCGTGCTCAGAGCCTTCGCGAACGCGTTCAAGGTCCCCGACCTCCGCAACAAGATCCTCTTCACGCTGTTCATCATCGTCGTGTTCCGGTTCGGTTCGCACGTGCCGGTCCCCGTGGTGGACATCGGCGTGATCGAGCGGCAGTTGGCGCGCGGGGGCGACCAGGGTGTCCTGCAGTTCATCAATCTGTTCAGTGGTGGGGCGCTGAGCCGCCTCGCCGTCTTCGCGCTGGGCATCATGCCCTACATCACGGCCTCGATCATCATGCAGCTGCTCCAGGTGGTCATCCCCAAGCTCGAGGCCTGGTCCAAGGAGGGCGAGACCGGCCAGAAGAAGATCAACCAGACCACTCGCTACGTCACGATCGTGCTGGCGCTCCTGCAGTCGACGGGTCTGGCGTTCGCGTTCCACAACGGCACGTTCGGCACCGACGACGTCTTTCCGGCCGGGTCCTTCACGGCGCCCCGGGTGGGCTTCATCGTGCTCGTGCTCACCGCGGGCACCGCGGCGATCATGTGGATGGGCGAGCTCATCACGCAGCGGGGCATCGGGAACGGTATGTCGGTGCTGATCTTCGTGAGCGTCATCTCCCGCCTGCCCAGTGAGGGCAACGCGATCCTCACGCAGGGCGGCGGCGCGGCGTTCGCCGTGATCCTGGCCATCGCCCTGGCGATCGTGGTCGGTGTGGTGTATCTGGAGCAGGGGCAGCGACGGATCCCGGTGCAGTTCGCCAAACGGGTCGTGGGCCGGAAGATGACCTCGGGCGGCAGCACCTATATCCCGCTCAAGGTCAACGCGGCCGGCGTGATCCCGATCATCTTCGCGTCCTCGGTGCTGTACTTCCCGGTGCTGTTGCAGAACGTGATCCCCGGGCAGGGGTTCGCGACCTTCGTGCAGCGGTACGTCATCAACCAGGCGAGCCCGATCTACATGCTGACGTTCGGACTGCTGGTCGTGTTCTTCGCGTACTTCTACACAGCCATCGCCTTCAACCCGGTGGACACCGCGGACAACATCCGCAAGCAGGGCGGCTTCATCCCGGGGATCCGTCCCGGTCCTCCCACCGTCACCTACCTGAACGACATCCTCACGCGCATCACGCTGCCGGGCTCGATCTACCTGGCGGTGATCGCGTTGATCCCATCCGTCGTGCTTGCGGTCTGGGGCATCAGCCAGTTCCCGTTCGGGGGCACGTCGATCCTCATCACCGTCGGTGTGGCCCTCGAGACCATGAAGCAGCTCGAATCCCAGTTGCTGATGCGTCATTACGAGGGCTTCCTGAAGTAGCCATGCGCCTGGTACTCCTGGGCCCACCGGGCGCCGGCAAGGGCACGCAGGCGGAGCGCCTGTCCGACAAGTACGACGTCCCGAGCATCTCCACCGGCGACCTGCTGCGCGAGCACGTGCAGGAGAGCACGCCTCTGGGCGTGCGCGCACGCACCTTCATGGACCGGGGCGAGTACGTGCCCGACGACCTGGTCGTGCAGATGGTGATGGACCGCCTGGACCACGCGGATGCGGACAAGGGATTCATCCTGGACGGGTTCCCGCGCACGGTGGCGCAGGCGCAGGCCCTGGAGAACGCGCTCGCCGCGGCCGGCCGCCCGCTCTCGGCCGTGCTGAAGTTCACGATCGACGACCACATGGCGATCAGACGTCTGGCCGGCCGGTGGACCTGTCCGGTCTGCAAGCGGACCTACAACATGGCGTTCAAGCCGCCCGTCCAGGACGCGCTCTGCGACGTGGAGGGGGCGCAGCTCACGCGTCGCTCCGACGACGACGAGGTCACCGTGCGCCGGCGGCTGGCCGTCTACCGCGAGGAGACCGAGCCCCTGGAGTTCTTCTACTGGGAGCGCGGCCTGCTTCGCGAGGTGGACGCACAGGCCCAGGAGGGCTTGGTCACCGAGCGCACGATCGCCTCGATCGCCGATATCGCCTCGTGATCCACTACAAGTCCGCCTCCGAGCTCGCGAAGATGCGACGGTCCGCCCGGATCCTCGCCGACACGATCCTGCGCGTGATGGACGCGGTCGCACCCGGGCGGTCCACGGCCGACCTCGACGCCGTGGCCGATGAGCTCATCCGTGCGGCGGGCGCGGTCTCCAACTTCAAGGGCTACCGTGGGACGTATCCGGCCACGATCTGCACCAGCGTGAACGACGAGATCGTGCACGGGATCCCGTCGGCCACCCGTGTGCTGGCCGAGGGCGACCTGCTCTCGCTGGATTTCGGATGCATCTGGGAGGGGTTCCACTCGGACTCCGCCGTGAGCCTCTTCGTGGGCGGCGTGGCGCCCTCGCCGGAGGCCGAGCGTCTGGTCAAGGTGACCGAGGCCGCGCTGGACGCCGCGGTCGCCGCGGTCGTGCCGGGCGCCCGCCTGAGCGACATCGGAGCCGCGATCGAGGGGGTCGCCACACCCGAGGGCCTGGGGATCGTGCGCGAGTACGGGGGGCACGGGATCGGACGCGCGATGCACGAGGATCCATTCATCCAGAACTACGGGCCGGCGGGCCGCGGCCCGGCGCTGAAACCGGGCCTCACCGTCGCCCTCGAGCCCATGCTGAACCTGGGCGGCGAGGAGACCCGGCTGCTGGCCGACGACTGGACGGTCGTCACGGCCGACGGCTCCCTGTCCGCGCACTTCGAGCACACCGTTGCCGTGACCGAGGACGGCCATGAGATCCTCACCGCCCGCGGATGAGCTCCGTGCGTGACGTAGGGACCGCCGTGCCCGTATACTGGCATTTCGCCCCCTTCGGGGGCGTTCTCGGCTGGTCCCCGGACCGGTCACAAAGCCCAGGAGCGAGGTCCAGCCGGAGCGTGCCGAAGAAAGACGCGATCGAGGTCGAGGGGACGGTCGTCGAGCCCCTGCCCAACGCCATGTTCCGGGTGGAGCTCGAGAATGGACACAAGGTGTTGGCCCACATCTCGGGGAAGATGCGGATGCACTACATCCGGATCCTGCCGGGGGACCGGGTCCTGGTGGAGCTGTCGCCGTACGACCTCACCCGGGGTCGTGTGGTGTTCCGATACAAGTAGGCGGGGAGTGAGATGAAGGTCCGTCCATCGGTGAAGAGGATGTGCGACAAGTGCCGGGTCATCCGCCGGCGCGGACGGATCCTGGTCATCTGCACGAACCCCCGGCACAAGCAGCGTCAGGGTTAGGAGGCTCATCCAGTGGCTCGTATCGCAGGCGTCGACCTTCCGCGGGACAAGCGGCTGGATGTTGCGCTCCGCTATATCTACGGGATCGGCCAGACCCGCGCGTTCCAGATCGTGGAGGGCACGCAGATCGTGGGCGGCACGAGGGTGCGCGACCTCTCCGAGGACGAGGTGCTGCGGATCCGCGAGTACATCGACAAGAACTACAAGGTCGAGGGCGACCTCCGCCGCGACGTCGCGGGCGACATCAAGCGGAAGATCGAGATCGGTTGCTACCAGGGGCTCCGGCACCGCCGCAGCCTCCCGGTGCGCGGCCAGCGCACCCATACGAACGCGCGCACCCGGAAGGGGCCGAAGAAGGCCATCGCCGGCAAGAAGAAGCTCAAGAAGAAGTAACGAGGGGACCTCATGGCCAAACCCAAAGTGAAGAAGGCGAAGCGTCGCGAGAAGAAGAACGTCGTGCACGGCCAGGCGCACATCAAGTCCACGTTCAACAACACCATCGTCACGATCACCGACCTGCAGGGCAACACGCTCAGCTGGGCCAGTGCCGGCAACGTGGGCTTCAAGGGTTCGCGCAAGTCGACGCCGTTCGCCGCACAGCTCGCCGCCGAGAAGGCCGCGCGCGCAGCGCAGGAGCACGGCCTCCAGAAGGTCGACGTGTTCGTGAAGGGCCCCGGCTCGGGTCGCGAGACCGCGATCCGGTCGCTGGCCGCCGCCGGCCTCGAGGTCGCCGGGATCCAGGACGTGACGCCGGTGCCGCACAACGGCTGCCGGCCACGCAAGCGCCGCCGCGTCTAGCGGCCGGCGTATCGACCCGGGCGACCATCGTCCGGGTCACCACGAGGGTGGGGAGCAGTGGATGATCCCCCGCCGAAGGAGGCAAGCACAGTGTTCATCGTCGCCAGACCCCAGATCTCCGAGGAGGTCGTCTCGCCGATCCGCTCACGGTTCACGATCGAGCCGCTCGAGCCGGGCTTCGGCTACACGGTCGGGAATTCGCTGCGCCGCACGTTGCTGTCGTCGATCCCCGGAGCTGCCATCAGCTCGGTCAGGATCGAGGGCGTGCTGCACGAGTTCTCCACCGTCCCGAAGGTGACCGAGGACGTCACCGACATCATCCTCAACCTCAAGGACCTGACGCTCCGCAGCGACCTGGAGGAGCCCACCACCGTGTACCTCAAGGCCAAGGGGCCCGCGGAGGTCACGGCCGGTGACATCGCGCCACCTGCGGGCGTCGAGATCCTGAACGCCGACCTGCACGTCGCGACGCTCGGCAAGGGCGCCAGCCTGGAGATGGAGATGACGGTGGAGCGCGGCGTTGGCTACCGCATGGCCGACAAGAACAAGAAGCCGCGCGATCCGATCGGCGTCATCCCCGTGGACTCGATCTTCTCGCCGGTGCGCAAGGTCTCCTACAGCGTGGAGAACACGCGCGTGGAGCAGATGACCGACCGCGACCGTCTGATCCTCGACGTGGAGACCGACGGCTCCGTCACGCCGCGCGAGGCCGTGGCCAGCGCCGGCGGAACGCTGCTGGAGCTCGTGAACCTCTTCTCCGAGCTGGCCGAGGCCGCCTCCGTGACGGTCGGGCCGGCCGACGACGAGGCGCTTCCCAGCGACTACGGCATCACGATCGAGGAGCTGAACCTGTCGGTGCGCTCGTACAACTGCCTCAAGCGCGAGGGCATCAACGCCGTCGGGGACCTGGTGCAGAAGTCCGAGGGCGAGCTCATGGACATCCGCAACTTCGGGCAGAAGTCGATCGACGAGGTCAAGCTCAAGCTCGAGGAGCTTGGCCTCGGTCTCCGGGAGGAGTAGGGGTGCCGCAACCGAAGAGAGGCTCTCGCCTGGGCTCGGGCCCGGCGCACCAGAAGCTGATGCTCTCGACGCTCGCGGCGCAGCTTTTCGTGCACGAGGCGATCAACACCACGGAGGCCAAGGCACGGGCGCTGCGGCCCTACGCCGAGAAGCTCATCACGAAGGCCAAGCGGGGCGATCTGACCGCGCGACGTGAGGTGCTGAAGGACATCACCGACCGCGACGTGGTCGCGCGTCTGTTCCATGAGATCGGGCCGCGGTTCGCCGAGCGCCAGGGCGGCTACACGCGCATCCTGAAGCTGGGGCAGCGGGCCGGCGACGGCGCGCCGATGGCCAGGATCGAACTGGTCGAGCGCGCCGAGTAGGTGTCCGGAGCGCCCCTTCGTGAGCGATGAGGATGACGAGCAGCGGCGAGTGGTGAGGATGTTGGTCGCCTACGACGGAACGGCGTTCCGGGGCTGGGCGGCCCAGCGCGATCCAGCCCTTCGTACCGTCGAGGGATCCATGAGCGATGCTCTCGCGCTGGTGACGGGGGAGCGGCCGTCGCTGTCGGTCGCGGGCCGGACGGATGCGGGCGTCCACGCCCGCGGCCAGGTCGTGTCGTTCCCGACGTCGGCCGTCTCCGAACCCGAGCGGATCTCTCTGGCGGTCAACGCCATGCTCGGGCCCGAGGTGGTGGTCCGCGATGCCGGTTACGCGCCACCGGGGTTCGACGCCCGGTTCTCCGCCTCGGCGCGCGTCTACCGCTATCGGATCGACGAGGGAGCGGTGGCCGATCCTTTCCGAGCACGGTTCGTGTGGCACCGGCCGGGTCGGGTGGCCCTGGCGCCGATGCGGGCGGCGGCTCGGGTCCTGGTGGGTGAGCACGACTTCGCGGCCTTCTGCCGGCAGCCGGGCGGGGGGCGATCCACGACCCGCCGCCTCCAGCACCTCACGGTCGACCGCGAGGGCGACCGCCTGGAGCTGGGATTCCGCGCGAACGCCTTCTGTCACCAGATGGTGCGTTCGTTGGTGGGGACGCTGGTGGCGGTGGGCGAGGGCAGGATCGACCCGGCCGACATCCCCGAGATCCTGGGAACGAGAGACCGAGCCGAGGCGGCCCAGCCGGCACCCGCCCACGGCCTGACGCTCGAGCGAGTCGTCTACGGCCGCCGTCTTTGACGCCCGCGCGTTCCCGCAGGTAGCATGGGGTTTCGGCCGGTCGACCCGGCCGATCTCTCACGTATGAAGACCTACTCGCCGAAGCCGGAGCACATCGAGCGTCGCTGGTACGTCGTCGATGCCCAGGGCCAGACCCTCGGGCGCATGGCGTCGGAGGTGGCGGCGCTGCTGCGCGGCAAGCACAAGCCCATCTTCGCCCCGCACATGGACACCGGCGACCACGTGATCGTCGTCAACGCCGGCGGCATCGTGCTGACGGGCGGCAAGGAGAACAAGAAGGTCGCCTATCGTCACTCGGGCTATCCGGGCGGCATCAGGTCCACCAGCTACGCCACGCTCATGAGCGAGCGGCCCGTCTACGTCGTCGAGAAGGCCGTGAAGGGCATGCTTCCCAAGAACCGCCTGGGTCGCGCCATGTTCAAGAAGCTCCACGTGATGGAGGGCGCCGAGCACCCCCACCGGGCGCAGCAGCCGGTCGCCTACACCATGGGCCGGCCGCCGGCATGGGAGGGCCTGCCGGTCCCATCGCCCCGACGGACGTCGAAGGCCGCCGAGGTCGCGACGCCGTCGTCCGAGAAGGCTCCGGTGAAGAAGGCGCCCACGGCCGCGCCCGCCTCGAAGCCCGCCGCGAAGAAGAAGCCCGCCGCGAAGAAGACGACGGCCTCGAAGCCGGCCGCGCCCGGGAAGGCCGCGGCCAAGCCCGCCGCCAAGGAGACGCCGAGGAAGAAGACCACCGCCACCAAGACCGCAAGAGCCAGAGCGGCCAAGCCCGCCAAGACCGACGAAGGGAAGTGACGTTCGACGTGGCCACCACCGCCGCCAAGCTCACGACGGGTCGCCGGAAGGAGGCCGTCGCGCGCGTCCGTCTCGTCGCCGGCACCGGCCTGTTCGACATCAACGGGCGTTCGCTCGAGGAGTACTTCCCCACCCGCGTGCACCGCATGATCGCCGCCTCTCCGTTGAAGCTCGTCGAGAAGGACAAGGACTTCGATGTGATCGCCACGCTCCGTGGCGGTGGGGTGAACGGCCAGGCCGGCGCGCTGCGTCTGGGTATCGCGCGCGTGCTGATCGAGCTCGACCCGGGGCTGCGGGGCGTCATGAAGGCGGAGGGGTACCTCACGCGCGACGCCCGCGAGAAGGAGCGTCGCAAGTACGGGCTGAAGAAGGCCCGCAAGGCGCCACAGTACTCCAAGCGCTGAGCTAGGACTCCTCCGAAGCCTCGGGATCGGCGGCCCCCGCCGAGTCGCCCTCCAGCACGATCCGGGCGTGGAGTTCCATGCCGGTCGGGACCCAGACCTCGACGGGCCCCATGCGATAGGGACCGGTGCCCTCCCCTCGCAACATGGCCGGGACGCCCTCGGCTTCCAGCCGAGCCTTCACGATCTCGGCCTCCATGATCGAGGTCCCGACGTGGACACGGGCGAGTTCCCCCATGTCCTCATCGTACGCGGAGGCGAACCCGGCAACGGAGGGAGCG
>JALYMB010000403.1 GCA_030773935.1 Actinomycetota bacterium
GAACCACGGATGGCCGGCGACGCGCAGGATCGCCGGGCGGAGCATGCGCTCGCTGAGATCGGTCACGGCGTGGCGATCCCCGCGCGGAGCACCTGCGTGAACTCCTTGATCCGCAGCGCCCGGCGATCGGGCGCATCGGGCTTGCGATGGATCAGTCCCGGGTCCAGTTCCTCGGAGGTCAGCGCGTCCTGGAACCGCTCGGCCACCCAGTCCAGCATCGACGCCATCATCTCGGCATCGATGTCGCCGCGGATCTCGCCGCGCCGCACGCCGAACTCCACGAACTCGAGCGTGCCGTACGGGTCCTCGCTGCGCATGAAGCGGTCGATCGGCCGCCGCAGGCCGAGCCCCGTGTCGTAGCGCCCGATCATGGCCACGCGGTTGGGGATCCAATCGGCGTTCACGAACTCCTCCGTCCGGTCCAGCCACCATTCCAGCGTGGCCCAGAACCCCTGGGCGACAACCTCGTCGGGCGCGTCCAGCCAGGCCGGCAACGTCGAGACCGCGCGCTGGTACGCGGCGAGGAACAGGCCCTCCTTGGAACCGAAGTCCAGGAACACCGTCCCCTTCGCCACCCCCACCTCGGCGGCGATGTCCTCCACGCGGCCACCCCGGTATCCGTGCTCGGCGAAGTGCCGCATCGCGACCTGGATGATCCGCTCGCGCCGGTCCGACGCATCGCGAGCGGCCTCCGCGCGGGTGCGACGGGCGGGGCGATCCGGAGACTCTGCCACGGGCAGACGGTACCCCACCGCACGATGGCGGCGGCGCGGCCGGGGTCGGGGTAAGTCGAGGGGATCGTCGGGGGAAAGAAAGAACCCGAGAGACCTCCGGCTCGCCGGGAACCGAAGTTCCCAGCCACCGTCAGCCTCTCGGGCTCTGGTGCTCCAAGCAACCTCCGCGACCCAAGAGCGGATCGACGTCGGTCCGGGGGCACGGGGTCTGCCTCGCGGCGTTCCCGCAGCCGACCGCCCGGCTCGCCTTGCGGCGCTCCCGGCGGCTCCGCGCCCGTTCGACCCGAGGGCCGTTCGGTGCGGCTCACCCGATCGGCCTTGCGGCTCCTCCGGTGTCCGTTCCGACTCCCCGCCTCGACTCGCATCGACTGCTTGGAGCGAGGCGCAATGTACCGGCGGTACCGTGGAGGGTCAACCTGACGTTCCCGCAGGTCAATCACCATATCCCCAGGTCGCAGGCCCTGAACAAACCCGGAACAAAGTGTGACAAGAACCGACCCGTACCGATGGGGTCAGCGTTCGCGTGGGTGGCGGGCCGTGAACGCCTCGCCCTGGATCATCCCCGGATCAGCTCCCGGTACACGTCCAGCACCTCGGTGGCGGTGGCGTCCCAGGTGAAGCGGAGCGCCAGGCGTGCGCCGGCACGACCCATCCGGGCCGCTGCCGCGGGATCCGCCAGGACCTGGAGGAGGCGATCGGCATGATCGCCCGGATCGTGGCCGTCGACCAGGAACCCGCCGACGCCGTCCTGCACGACGTAGCGGAGGCCCCCCACCGCCGCGGCCACGACCGGCGTGCCGCACGCCTGCGCCTCCAGCGCCACCAGCCCGAACGACTCCGACCGCGAGGGGACGAGGACGACCTCGGCCGCCGCGTAGAAATCGGCGAGGCGGGCCTGGGGCTGGGGAGGGAAGAGCATCACGCGCTCGGCCACACCCAGCGCCGACGCCAGCTCCATCAGCCGACCCACCTCCTCGCCGTGACCGGAGCCGCTGGGTCCGCCGACCACCGCAAGGATCACGTCGCGCGTGCCGTCCGGATCGCGCGCCAGCGCCTCGGCCAGGGCACGCACGGCGACGTCGGGTCCCTTGTGGGCCTGCAGCCGCCCGACGAACAGCACCAGCCGCACGCCGGTCAGGTGCAGGCGCTCGCACGCGGTCGCGCGGTCGCGCGGGAAGAACAGCGTGTGGTCCACCCCCGGGGGGACGATGCGGATGTGGAGCGGGTCCGCCCGGTACAGCCCCACGAGCTGGGCGGCCTCCGACGGCGTGGGTGCCAGGATCCGGTCGGCATCGGCGATCACCCGTTCCTCGCCGGCGAGCCGCGCCGCTGGCTCGGGACGCTCGCCGCGGGCCAACGAGTAGTTCTTCACCTTGCCCAGCGTGTGGAACGACGCCACGAGGGGGATCTGCCAGGACTCCTTCGCGGCGCGGCCGATCCAGCCCGACAGCCAGTAGTGGCTGTGCACGATGTCGTAGCCGCGTCCGTCCTCGTGGGCCCGGCGCAGGACACCGCCCAGGAACTCCGGGAGGAAACGGGGGAGGTCGGCCTTCGGGACCGGCGTGCATGGGCCCGCCTTCACGTTGATCATCCGTGTGCCGGGGGTGATCTCGCGCACCTCGGGTTCGTCCCCGCACCGCCAGCGCGTGAAGACGTCGACCTCGACGCCCCGGTCCGCCAACCGCTCTGCGACGGCACGGATGTACACGTTCATGCCGCCGGAGTCGCCGGTGCCGGGTTGATCCGTGGGCGACGTATGGACGCTCAGGACGGCAACCCGCGGGGCAGCGACGCTCATGCTTCGATGGTACCCGCGGGCGCCGTTTACCTGCGGCGCAGGACGAACGCAGGCTCGAGGTTCCCGACCGGCTGGCCACCGCCCAGCACGGGCGGGCGGAGACGGCCCGCCAGGTCGGCGAGTTGCCGGCCGTCCAGCGCGTCAAGCTGCGCCAGTGTGTGGAGGAGGGCGGGTCCGGCCGCCCGAAACCCGCCGTCGGCGATCTTCACGGCCACACCCAGACCCGAGGACAGCGAGACGGCGCAATCGAGCGCCTCGGCGCCCTCCTTGGCCATCACGTCGCCCGTGGCCTGCATCAGGGCGGTGTCGTCGCGATCGCGTCCACCCACGAGGTAGGGCTCCGCCAGCATCGCCTCGACCGCGAGGTCGGTCTGCTCGGCCAGCGGGCCCATGCGCTCCGCGTCGGCCAGGCGGGCGTAGAGCGTCGCCATGGAGGCCAGCGGTACGCCGTGCACCGGTACGCCGCAGCCGTCCACGCCCATCGCGACGTCGTCCGTACCGGTGCCTCGCACGACCGCACGAAGCACCCTGCGCTGCAGCGGGTGCGATGCTCTCAGGTAAGTCGAGGGATCCCAGCCGGCCCGCACGCACGCCAGCAGCATCCCGGCATGCTTGCCGGAGCAGTCGTGGAACTGCGGGTTGCGGTGCTGCGCCCTCGCCATCTCCTGCTTGTCGAGGGGCCACGCCGGAGGTGTGCGCAGAGCCGACGGACCGAGCCCGGCCCGCTTCAGCAGGGCGCGGACGGCTCCCAGGTGGATCGGCTCCGCGTTGTGGGACGAGGACATGATCGCGATCTCACGGTCCGACAGTCGGATGTCCCCGATGGCCGCCAGCGACACGGCCGTCTGCAGCGGCTTCATGCACGACCGCGCGAAGACGAGCTGGGAGGGATCGCCCGCGGAGGCGATCAGGCGGCCGTCGGCGTCGCAGACGGCGACGTGGCCGAGGTGGACCGACTCCTCCACACCGGATCTCAGGACGCGAACGAGCGCCTCGGCACCCATGCGGGGAGGGTACCCCCGGGGGGCGCGATCACTGCAGGACCCGGGTGGGATCCTCCTTGTACCGGCGCTTCAGCTCGTCTTGGACCGTGTCCAGCACCGTGATCACGACACCGCGAGCCTCCGAGACCGTCGCCTCCTCGCGACCCAGGATGTCGACGGCCTCGCCCAGCTGGTCGTCGTCGAGCGTCTGGGGGTCGGAGATGCCGGCGTCGGCGACGAGACGCTCGATCCGCCGGCGCGCGAGCAGCATCTCGTCCTCGGGGATCCCGATCTTGAGGGCCTCCCCCCGCCCCGCGCCGCGACCCTCGGCGCCCGCAAGGATGAGCGCCAGCCGATCGATCAGCGGCCCGCTGTCCTCCGCGGTGCCCCGTGCCGTCAGCTCCGCCTGGAGGATCTCGGCCCGCCCCTGAACCAAGCGGCGGAGCAACGACAGGTATTCGCGCTCGGCCAGGCATTCGTCCCGCAGGACGCGAAGCTCGTCCAGGGAGCGCTCGGCCAGACCGTCGAGGTATGCCGGGTCGCGGATCCGGTCGATCCTTCGGTGCCCTTGCCCTTCGGTCACGTCCGTCTCCCTGCCGCGAGCGGTTCGAGGCATCCTAGCGCGGTCGCGCGACCCGCGGTCAGGCCTGCCGATCCTTCATAGCCGCGATGAGGATCTCGGCGACCTCGGGGCGCGAGAACTCGACCGGAGGCCGCTCTCCGTTGCTCAGCATCTCGCGCACCTTCGTCCCCGAGAGCGAGACCCGGGTCTCCTCCCCGTGGGGGCACGTCTTGGGCGAGGCCATCCCCTCGCACGCGTTACACCAGAACGAGTGCTCGAAGTTGAGGGTCTGGATCCCCAGCTCTCCGGGCTCGAACCGCTCGAAGATCGCCTGGGCGTCGTACGTCCCGTAGTAGCTGCCGACCCCCGCATGGTCGCGACCGACGATGAAGTGCGTGCAGCCGTAGTTCTTGCGGCAGATCGCGTGCCAGATCGCCTCCTTCGGCCCGGCGTAGCGCATCGCGGCCGGGAAGACGGAGACCATCGCGCGATCCTTCGGGTAGTAGCCCTCGAACAGCGCCTCGTAGCAGCGCATCCGCACGTCGGCCGGGACGTCGTCGCCCTTCGTGGCACCGACGAGCGGGTGCACGAGCAGGCCGTCCACGATCTCCAGCGCGCACTTCTGGATGTACTCGTGCGCGCGATGGATCGGGTTGCGGGTCTGGAAGCCCACCACCGTGCGCCAGCCGCGCTCGGCGAAGGCTGCCCGGGTCTGTGCGGGCGTGAGGCGGTACGCGAGGAAGTCGTCGTGGGGCGGAAGCGAGATGACGCGCAGCTCCCCCGCCACGCAGAACTCCCCGGCGGCCAGCATCGCGGCCACCCCGGGGTGCTGGGCGTCCTCGGTCTGATAGACGCCGACGGCCTCCTTGGCACGGTCCCGCTTGTAGATCTCGCCGACGCGAAGGACGGCCAGCGGCTCGGCCCCCTCGGACGCGCACAGTGCCACGGACTCGGCGCCGCCCAGGCGGTGCGCCCCGTCCTGGTCGACGGAGAGCGTCACGGGGATGGCCCATGCCAGTCCGTTCTCCAGGTGCATGCTCTCCAGGACCGAGTGGTAGTCCCTCTCGCCCTGGAAGCCGGTGAGCGGCGAGAGTGCGCCGACGGCCAGCATCTCCAGGTCGGCGAGCTCGCGGTCCGAGACCACGAGCTTGGGCAGGTTCGCGGCCTCGGCGCGGAGCGAGGCGGCCTCTGCGTCGGCGGCCAGGAGGTTCACGAGGGTGCCACCGT
>JALYMB010000404.1 GCA_030773935.1 Actinomycetota bacterium
CCGGGCATCCGCTCGGTCACGACGCGCAGACCGGAGGTGAACTCCGTTCGAGCGATCGGCATCCGTCAGCTTCGAGGCTCGCGGTCGCGGAACCGCTTGCCGCGTTCGCGATCTCCGCGATCTCCGCGATCTCCGCGGTCTCCGCGGTCTCCTCCCCCGGAGCGCTCACGGCGCTCGACGCCGCCGGGTGCGCCCTCGGCGCCTGCCGGCACCTCCCACTCCTCGCCGACCGGCTTGAGGCTGATCTTGCCCTGACCGTCGATCTCCTGGACCTCGACCTCGAGCGTGTCGCCCTCACGGACCGCGTCCTCCACGTTCGACAGTCGCTTGCCCTTGCCGAGCTTCGAGATGTGCACGAGGCCGTCGCGTCCCGGCACCAGGTTCACGAACGCGCCGAAGGTGGTCGTCTTCACGACCTTCCCCGTGTACCGCTCGCCCGCCAGAACCGGACGTGGGTTGGCGATCTCCTCGATCATGCGGGCCGCCTCATCGGCGCCGGCGCCCTCCCTCGACCCGATGAACACCGTTCCGTCGTCCTGGATATCGATGTCGGCCCCGGTCATCCCGATGATCTCGTTGATCCGCTTGCCCTTGGGCCCGATGACCTCACCGATCTTGTCGACCGGGATATGGATCGAGATGATGCGCGGTGCGATCGGATTGACCTCGGCGCGAGGCGCCGCGATCGTGGACTCGATCACGTCAAGGATCTTCATCCGGGCCTCTCGAGCCTGCGTCAGCGCGCCCGCAAGCACCTCGCCGGGGAGACCGGTGACCTTCATGTCCAGCTGGATCGCGGTGACGAACTCCCGAGTACCGGCGACCTTGAAGTCCATGTCCCCCAGTGCGTCCTCGGCACCCAGGATGTCCGTGAGCGTGACGAACCTGCCCTCGTCGGCGATCATCCCCATGGCGATCCCGGCCACCGCCGCCTTGATCGGCACGCCGGCATCCATCAGCGAGAGCGTCGAGCCGCAGACGCTTGCCATGGACGTCGAGCCATTGGAGCTGAGGATGTCGCTCACGAGCCGCAGCGCGTACGGGAACTCCTCCTCGGTCGGGATCACCGGGATCAGCGCCCGTTCGGCGAGCGCCCCGTGGCCGATCTCCCGGCGCTTGGGCGACCCGACGCGACCGGTCTCGCCCGTGGAATAGGGGGGGAAGTTGTAGTGGTGCATATAGCGCTTCGAGTCCTCGAGATCGAGGGTGTCGATCATCTGCGTCATCCGCAGCATGCCGAGGGTGGTGACGTTGAGGGCCTGCGTGTCGCCACGGTTGAACAGGGCGGAGCCGTGGGCCCTCGGCAGGAGACCCACCTCGGCCGATAGCGGGCGGATGTCGGTGGGGGTCCGCCCATCGAGGCGAACGCCCTCGTCGATCACGCGCTTGCGCATGACCTTCTTCTGCAGTTGCTTCCAGGCCGGGCCGAACTCGCCGGCGCGGGAGGCGAACTCGTCGCCGAGCGTGGACGCGACGTGGGCCTTCGTCTCCTCCTTCAGGGCCGACAGCGCCTCCTCCCGAGCGACCTTGTCGGGCAGGATCGCGCCGCTCAGGCGGTCCTTCGCGAAGGAGTTGACGAGCTCGTAGATGTCGTCGCCGTAGAGAGGCTTGGGCTCGAACGGCCTCGCCCTGACCTGCGCCTCCTTCAGGAATTCCGTCTGGAACTCCAACACCTCGGCGATGGCGCGCTTCGCGGCCTCCAGGCCCTGGGCCACGACCTCCTCGGTGGGCGCCATCGCGCCGTCGGCGAGCAGCGGCCAGGTGTTGTCGGGCGCCTCCCCTTCGATCATCAGCACGTCGACCTCACCGTTGTCGTTGCGACGCCCGGCGACCACGACGTCGAAGGTTGCCTCCTCCGTCTGCTGGAACGTGGGGTTGATCACCCATTCGCCGTCGATCAGTCCCATGCGGACCGAGCCGACCGGGCCGTCGAACGGCAGGCCGGCGAGGCAGGTGGCAAGTGACGCACCGTTCATGGCCGGGATGTCGTAGGGGTTCTCCCCGTCGATGCCCAGGATCGTGACGACGACCTGAACCTCGTCCCGGTAGCCCTCACGGAAGGTGGGACGCAGCGGCCGGTCGATCAGGCGACAGGTGAGGATCGCGGTCTCCGAGGGTCGTCCCTCGCGGCGGAAGAAGCTGCCGGGGATCTTGCCGGCGGCGTACATCCGCTCCTCTACATCGATCGTGAGCGGGAAGAAGTCGATCCCCTCGCGGGGAGCGGAGCTGACGCAGGTTGCGAGGATCGTGGTCTCGCCGTAGGTGACGACGGCGGCGCCGTGTGCTTGCAGAGCGAGCTTGCCCGACTCGAAGGTCAGGTCCTGGTTCCCGAAGGACCAGGTACGGGTGGTGGTGGCCATGGGCCATTCCTCCTTGGAAAAGGGTGGCGCGCGAACGCGGATGTCCGCGCGGCTGGACAGGAGGTCGGGTCCGGCCAGTTCTCAGTGGTGGGCCGCCGCCCCGGATCGAAGGGTCTCTCCATCCGGCTCGGCGGGCCGCTACTGATAACCGACCGTGGGTCCCGGCCTCCGATGGGTCCGGGTTCAGGTCGTTCGCATCCCTCCTACGGGAGAGGGCGCCCGGGGGCACCCTCGGGTTCGCTCCCTTATCGCCTGAGACCCAGGCGGGAGATGAGCTCGCGGTACCGGCCGATGTCCTCGCGCTTGAGGTAGTCCAGGAGCCGGCGGCGACGTCCGACCAGCATCAGCAACCCTCGGCGCGAGTGATGGTCCGCCTTGTGGGTCTTGAGATGCTCGGTCAGCTCGGTGATCCGCGTGGTGAGCACGGCCACCTGGACCTCTGCAGAACCCGTGTCGCCCGTGGAGCGGGCGTACTCGGCGATGATCTGCTGCTTGCGGTCTTTGGTGATCGTCATGCGGTAACCAAGCCTACCAGCGGCAACGCGGCGTCGTCCGGCGGCTCATCTCAGCACCGGGTGCCCGGGGGCGGTGATGGTAGCGGGCAGCAACCGCCCCCTGAATCGGCCCTGCGGGGTCACGGTCACCTCGGCGACGGCCGTCTTCGACCCCGCCTCGGAGAAGTTCGGCCACACGAAGTTTCCCAAGCTGTAGAAGATCGGACGGTCGTGGTAGGTCTCCATGGGTTGCAGCCGGTGCGAGTGGCCCCCGAAGATGACGTCGGCGCCCGCCTCGATCATCCGGTGCCCGAGACCCACCTGGTCGGCGCGAGGCTGGGTGTCCAGCTCCACGCCCCAGTGGATCATCACCACGACGATGTCCGCCCGGTCGGCCGCGCCACGAACCGAGTCGATCATCAGGCCCGTGTCATGACCCGCAGCGGTTCCCGGCTTCGAGTCGGTGGCCACCGCCTCCGGGAAAGGGTCCACGACCTGGTCGAACCCCAGGACCGCCACGCGCCAGCCCCGGAGTTCGAACAGGGCCGGCGCCAGGGCGTCCTCCTGGGTGGCCCCGGCCCCCACCGGTGCGAGCCCGGCCCGATTCACGTTCCGGACCGTGTCGAGCAGCGCGTCGGGCCCGAAGTCGTAGCTGTGGTTGTTCCCGAGGTTCGCGACCTCCACCCCGGCATCGCGCATCACCGGCAGGGCGGCCGGATCGCCGCGGAAATTGAACTCCTTGGGCACGGCCGTGCCCAGATCGGACACCGCGCACTCCAGGTTCACGATCGTCAGGTCGTCGCGCCGGAACAGGCCGCCCATCCCCGACCACGCATAGCCGTACCCCTGCGAGGCGTACGAGGAGATGTAGGACGGATCCAGGCTGACATCGCCCGCTCCGTGGATCAGGAGCGAACCCTTCGCGGCGGCCGAGGGGCTGGCGGAGGCCTGTACCGGCGAGGACACGCCGGCCGATGGCGACGAGGGACCTGCGCCGGACGCCCGGAGTCCGGGCGGCGCCGGGTCATCTGCCACCCTGTCGGCGAGCGCGAACCCCCCACCCGCCAGGGCAGCGAGCGCGAAGACGACCGCCCAGAGCGGAACCGTCTTCCTGCCAGCGTGGCGACCCGGTGTCACGGCGCCCCTGATTCCGCCGGCACGATCGCACGCGTCCGCTCCACGTCGCCGGCGATCGCACCCACCAACTCCTCCACCGAGGCGTAGCGCGCCTCATCGCGAAGGCGCTCCCAGAACGAGACGGCGAGCGGCTCTCCTCGCAGCTCCTGCCCGTCGAAGTCCAGGAGGAAGGCCTCGACATGCAGCGGTTCCACGCCGAAGGTGGGGTTGGTGCCGACGTCGATCGCCGCGGCGAACCGCCGACCCCGGTGCTCGGCCGCGCCCGCGTAGATCCCCTGCCCGGGCAGGAGCAGCCGCGGCCACGTCTGCAGGTTCGCGGTGGGATAGCCCAGGCCCTTGCCCCGGCCGTGCCCCGAGATGACCTCGCCGTCCAGGACGAAGCGACGGCCGAGCGCCTGCAGTGGCCAGGCGAGGTCCCCGGCGGCCAGGGCCTCGCGGACCGATGACGACGAGACGCGGCGGCCGTCAAGCTCCACGAGGGGAACACCCTCCGCGGTGAGGCCATAGGGGGCGCCCATCTGGGGCAATCGCTCGACCGTGCCGGCCGCCCTGTGACCGAACGTGAAGTTCACGCCCATGACCGCATGCATCGCGTGCAGCCCGCCAACCAGCACGTCGCGGACGAAGTCCTCGGCGGGGACACGGGAGAATCCCTCGGTGAACGCGAGCACGACGAGCACATCGATCCCGGACGCCTCGATCAGGCCCGCCTTGCGTTCGACCGTCGTCAGCAGCCGCGGCTCCCGCCCCGGCGTCAGGATCTCGCGAGGGTGACGGTCGAAGGTGACGGCGACCGAACGCACGCCGCGTTCTCGCGCGGCCTCGACCGTGCGATCGAAGACCGCCCGATGGCCCAGGTGTACGCCGTCGAAGAATCCGACCGTGACCACGGCCGGTTCTTCGCTGAGCGGCAGACCGTCGGATCCGTGCACGATCTCCATAGGGAGCCGAGACTAGCGGACCCCGTCCGAGCCCAGGGGGTACGGTTTCGCCATGCGTCTACGGACCCTCCTCCTCGCCCTCTGCCTGCTGGGGGCGTGCAGCGGCTCCCCGGCGGGTCAGCGCCCCGACGACGACGCGGTCGTCATCGCGGCCTTCGATTTCCCGGAGAGCGTGCTGCTCACCGAGATCTACGCGCAGTCGCTCGAGGCGGTGGACATCCCCGTGCGCCGGGAGTTCGATCTGGGCACGCGGGAGTTCGTGCAACCTGCCCTGCAGCAGGGCCTGGTGGACGTGGTCCCCGAGTACGGCGGCAGCGCGCTGACCTTCGTCACGCTCGGCGCCACGGAGCCCACCTCCGACGAGGATCTGACCCATCGGGCGCTGGTCGCGGCGCTCGGCGGCCGGGGGGTCACCGTCTTGGCCGCCTCTCCGGCTCAGGACCGAAACGGTGTTGCGGTGACCGCCGTCACCGCGGCCAGGTACGGCCTGCGCAGGATCAGCGACCTGGTCCCCTATGCCGACGACATGATCTTCGGCGGCCCGCCGGAGTGTGCGGACCGTCCACTGTGCCTGCCTGGTTTCGAGAGGATCTATCGCCTGCGTTTCGCCGAGTTCCTGCCACTGGACGCCGGAGGGCCGCTCACCCTCCAGGCCCTCCGCTCCGATACCGTCGACGCGGCGATCGTGTTCACCTCCGACGGGGTGGCAGAGCGCGACGGGCTGGTGATCCTCGAGGACGACCTGCACCTGCAGCCGGCGGAGAACGTCACGCCGGTGGTGCGCACCCAGACGCTCCGGCGTGTCGGACCCTCCCTGATCCAGGCGATGAACGCCGTCTCGGCCGCTCTGACCACCGACGAGCTGCGTGCGATGAACGCCGAGGTCGCCGTCGACGGGCGCAGCCCCGCAGCCGTGGCCTCGGACTGGCTCCGCCGCGAAGGCCTCGACGGGTAGCATCGCGCGGGATGGGCCTGGACAGGGAGCCGAGCGTCGCCGAGGAAGGTCCGAGCGTGCCCGGCGTCCGTGCCCACCGTCGCCCCTCGGGTGAGCCACCACCGCTCCCGCACGACATCGGTCGCACCGGGAAGTTCTGGATCGGGATGGTGGCCTATTACTTCCTGACCTTCCTCGGGGTGGTGCTGTTCCGGCCACTGGCGGGGTTCTTCGAGGCCACCGATGCCGCGATCCTCCGCTGGTTCGCCGAGGCCCGGCTGTCCTGGCTCACCGTGGTCATGCAGGATCTCAACCTGACCACCTCGAGGTGGACGCTGCGGCTCATCCGGTGGGGCACGATCCTGGCGCTGATCGGCTTCCGTCGATGGCGCCACCTGTTCGTGTTCCTCGGGGCGATCATCGCTCTGGAGATCCTCGCGTACCAGTTCTCCGAGATCATCGCTCGGCCACGACCCTTCGATGTGGACATGCTCGCGGGCTGGAGCGGGTTCTCCATGCCGTCGCGGCCGATCGCCTCGCTGGCGGTCTCCCTCGTGGGAGCGATGTACGCGCTCATCCCGCAAGGCGTCTGGCGCGATCGGGCGAAGTGGGTCGTCGCCGCGATCTGCGGAATCGTGATCCTGGCCCGCGTCTATCTCGGCGTGGACGCCATCTCGTCGGCACTGTTCGGCGCCGTGCTGGGTGTCGCCGTGGGGCTCACCGCCTTCCGCTGGTTCGTCCCGAACGACATCTTCCCCGTGACGTACTCCCGCGGGAAGGCCGCCCATCTCGACGTCGGCGGCCGCCGGGGCGAGGCCATCGTGAAGGCGGCCAAGGAGCAGCTCGATCTGACCGTGCTGGACTCCGCACCCGTGGGGTTGGAGGGATCGGGCGGGTCCACACCCCTCCTGCTGCGGGTCGCCGTCGATGAGGGGCCCGAGATCAAGATGTTCGCCAAGCTCTACGCGAAGAATCACGTGCGTGCCGATCGCTGGTACAAGCTCGGCCGCACGATCCTGTACGGCGCACTGGAGGACGAGACGCCGTTCGGGACCGTGAGACGGTTCGTGGAGTACGAGGACTACGCCCTGCGTCTGATGGCCGACTACGATCTCCCCACCCCGGAACCCAACGGCATCGTGGAGATCACTCCCGACCGCGAGTACATGATCGTGATGGAGTTCTTCGACGGCGGCGTCGAGCTGGGCGAGGTCGAGGTCGACGATGTGGTGATCGGCGAAGGCCTGAAACTGGTCCGTGATCTCTGGGACGTCGGCCTCGCCCACCGCGACGTCAAGCCGGCGAACCTCATGGTTCAGGACGGTCACCTACGGCTGATCGACGTCTTCTTCGTCCAGGTGCGTCCCTCGCCGTGGCGCCAAGCGGTCGACCTCGCGAACATGATGCTCGTGTTGGGTCTGCGATCGGACGCCGAGCGTGTCTACAACCGCGCGCTCGAGTACTTCACACCCGAGGAGATCGGTGAGGCGTTCGCGGCGACGCGCGGGGTGGCGAGTCCGACCCAGCTCCGATCGATGTTGAAGGAGGACGGCCGCGGCCTGCTCCAGGAGTTCCGCACGCTCGCTCCCTCGTTCCCTCCGGTACGGATCCAGCGGTGGAGCGTGCGGCGTGTGGTGCTGACGTTGACGGTCCTGCTGGTGGGGCTCCTCGCGCTCAGCCTGGTCGCGAGCAACTGGACAGCCTTCGCATGAGACGCCGGACCGCGGTGCTCGTGGCGGTTCTCACGGTGCTCGCTGCCGCCTGTAGCTCCAGTGGCGGCGGCCCGCCCGGCTGCAGCCGTTCGGAGGACTCCGTGTTCGCGCTGATGGCGCAGTCGGTCCCCTCGGCCACGCGACTTCCCTGTCTCAAGGAACTGCCGGTCGGCTGGATCGTGTCGGGCATGCAGATCCAGGATGGTCGAACGCAGGTATGGCTGGATTCCACCATCGCCGGCGTCCACGCCGTGGAGGTCGACATGCGCGCAACCTGCGATGTGGGCGAGGCTGTGCAGGTACCGCCCGCACCCGACGAAGTGGGCATGCGGGCCTTCGTGCAGCCGGACCTCCCCCCGGCGTTCTCCGGCGTGCGCTACCTCCTGTTCGCAGGGGGCTGCGTGGCCTACCGATACCGATTCACGGGCGACGCGCCGCCCACGCTGGCGCTGGAGGCGGAGGAGGCGCTGTCGTTCCTGCCGCGCCAGACGGTCGTGGACCGCGTCGAGGCCGACTACGACCAGATCCTGTGCGGTGCGGGGGCCCCGCCCTGCGAGGGATGACCCGATGCTGACGAACCATCGCCGGGCGCTCTGGTACGCCCTCGGACTGCTCGCGGCCTGCGTCCTGTCCCTGGTGGCCGTCGGGCGCCACGCGCCCGGTACGTCGGCAACCGTCACCACCTTTCCCTTCGTGGGCCGCTTCGACGCGTCCATGTACCGGTGGATGGACGACCTCCGCGTGGGGCCGCTGACGCTGCTGTTCCGATTCTTGAACGCCGCCGGCGGGGGCATCGTCACGATCCCCCTGCGGGCGGTCGTGTCCGCGTACCTCGTGTTCCGCCGGACGTGGCGCAAGGCGGCGGCGTTCATCCTCACATGGATCGCGTCCGAGATCGCACTGACCGCACTGAAGGCGTACTTCCACCGCCCCCGGCCGACGCATCCGCTCGTGCTCACGACCGGCTTCTCCTTCCCCTCGGGACATGCGGTGGCGGGCGCCGCGGTGGCCGTGGGGATCGTCCTGGCGTTCTTCCCGGCCGGCGAGCGTCGCAGGTGGGAGTGGGTAGCTGCCGGATTCGCCTTCGTCATGGCGTTCTCGCGCGTCTACCTGAACGCGCACTGGTTCAGCGACGTGGTGGCGGGTGTCCTGCTAGGAAGCGGGATCGCGATCGGCTCGGCCGTCCTGGTCACCGAGATCCGCGACATCGCGCTCCGCCGTCAGGGTGTGACGGTGGCCGAGCAGATCGCGGAAGATCCCGAGGTGGCCCAGCCTCCCGTCTAGGCGGGTTCCGCCTGAGCCGCGTGTTCGTGTTCGCGGATCGAACCCTCCGGTGGTTCGTCGCTCCGCCAGCCGCTCTTCGCGCGCCAGACCATGTACGTGAACGCTCCCAGCGGGATCTGGATCCCGTAGGTCAGGGCCCGGAACAACAACACGGCCGCCACCACCTGGGGCTTGTCGCCCCCGGCCGCGACGAGCCCGCCGATGTACCCGAGCTCCACGAACCCCAGGCCGCCCGGCGTGATCGGCAACGCGGTGAGGAGCCGTCCGAACGCGTACACCGCGAAGATCTCGACCGCCGAGACCTCCTGCTCCGACACACCCAGGTGCCGCAGCGAGAGCACGAGCACGAAGTACAGCGCGAGCTGACTGAGCACGGTGGTCAGGGTGATCGCGATCCACCGGCGATGGACGAGCTCCTTGGTGTCGGCGCGGAAGGACGCGGCGCGGTCCGCCCCGTCGGTCACCGGCTCCCTGTGCGCGAGCTTGCGGAACCACGACGCGATGCGGCCGAGGCGGTCGCCGACGCGGCGTGCGAAGGACTCCTTCCACAACACGAGGGCCAGCAGGACCACCGCCACGCCCAGTACCAGGAGGCCGATGAGCGCCGCGACCACGTACGCGCCGCTGCCGCCTCCCGTCAGCGCCAGCACGGCGATCGAGACGACCGGCAGCGCGAGCTTCGTGAAGATGTTCCAGATCCCCGTGACGCCGATGTACAGGGCGATCGCCGAACCCGTGAAACCCCACGACCGCAGGAGCTTGTAGGTCACGCCCAGCGCCACCGCCCCGCCGGCGGGCACCGTGTTGGCGATGGACGTCGTGGTCTGGGTGACGACCGCCGCCTGGCCAAGCTTCAGACCCGGAAGCGCGGCCATGTTGGCGAGCCAATACGTGAAGAGGTTGAACACCGTGGCGGCGAGGAGCGACCAGAATTCCAGAGGGGTGAGGGTGCTCACGGTCGACCAGACCTCGCCGTAGCTGGCGATGCGCGGGATCGCGTAGGCGAAGATCACCACGACCAGGATGAGGGACACGGCGCCCGTGATGACTCGGCGCCGCGTGCTGTGCCCGCCGCGGACGGACGAGCCGACGTCTCCCGAGGCCCCCGGCGCGTTCGTCCTCTCTTGCATCGCGGCCGAGCCTACCGGTCTCAGCGGATCGCAGCTTCGGCCGCCATGATCACCTGCGGCCTGGCCTTCGTCCCCTCGTCCTCGTACACGCCGATCAGGCGGCCCTCCGGTGAGAACACCCCGTAGGGCCCGGCGCGTCCCGCCGGTCCCAGGATGCGGCCGTGCCGCGCGGCCACTGCCTCTTCGGGGTCCAGATCGACGCGCGGCAGGTGTGCGACGGCGCGCTCGAGCGGGAGGGGCGTCCCCGGCGCGTCCGGCGCGGTGGCCTCCTCAACCCGGAAGGGGCCGATCGCCGAGCGTCGCAGGCGGGTGAGATGCGCTCCGCATCCGAGCGCGGTCCCCACGTCGGCGAGCAGCACGCGCACGTAGGTGCCGCTCGAGCAGGTGACCCGGAAGTCGACGTCCGCACCGGCGGCGCGCACCAGCTCGAACCCACGCACCCGGATCCGGCGCGCCGCCGCCTCCAGCACCTCCCCCGCTCGGGCGGCCTCGTACAGCTTGCGCCCACCAACCTTCACCGCGGAGTACGCGGGCGGGCGTTGCATCGACTCGCCTTCCAGCGACGCCATGGCTCGGCGGATCTCGGCGGAGGTGACCGTGGCCGGAAGGTCGACCATCCGGGTCACGTCGCCGTCGGCGTCGAGGGTGTCGGTCTCCACACCGAGGCGCGCCGTTCCCTCGTAGGTCTTGTCCAGGTCCGCCAGGAACCGCAGCAGCCTGGTCGCGCGGCCCACGCCGATCACGAGCAGGCCGGTCGCCATGGGATCCAGCGTGCCGGCGTGTCCCACCTTGCGGGTGCCGAGCGACCGCCGAACGCGGTCGATCACATCGTGGGACGTGATGCCGGCGGGCTTGTCGATCAGTAGGAGTCCCTCCGGACCCGCCCCACCCGCCGTCACGGGGCGACGGGCTCGCCGCGAAGGGCGGAGA
>JALYMB010000405.1 GCA_030773935.1 Actinomycetota bacterium
CGTATGCACCGATCGCGGAGCTGCACACGCGCATGCGCCGCGCGGAGGGCGAGACGGCCTCCGGCCTCGCCGACCAGGACTGCTTCGTCGTCGCCGACGGGCCGCTGAACGACCTTCGGCCGGGGCCTGCGGTCGGGTACATCAAGAGTCACCGCGTGACCTATCTCCCGCCGGAGCACAACGCGGTGGTGGGGGCGCTCACGCCGGGACAGCGCACGCCGCTGTTCACGATCGCCGACTACAAGCGGTACTCGTGGTACGTGCGGCTGGCCACGCTCGCGGGCGGCCACTCGTGGACCGGCATCGTGCGGTGCGAGGCCAGCGGCCAGCTCCCGATCACCGAGGTCCGCGGCATGGCCGACCGGACCGCCGCGATCCTGCCCACCGTCGCGTCCGAACCGCACGTGGATCCCCGTGCTCCGCAGAACCTCGTGCCGATCGCGGCCCTCGAGCGCGAGCTGCGGCATCGGATGGGCGACCAGCGCCTCGTGTACCGCGCGCTGCGGGCGGCCGTGATGCGGGAGGCCTCGTGAGCGACGATCGGGTCGGGCGCGTCCTGGGGTCCGAGCACACGAACACCGCCGCCTTCCGCGTGGTGATCGACGAGAGCGAGTACCTGCAGCTGGACGACCTCGTGGTCGTGAGGACGCAGGTCCCGAAGGCGGGCGAGGTCCGCACCTACGGCGTCGTGACCGAGGTCGAGGCCGTGTACGAGGGGGCCTCGTTCGAGTCCGACACGCACCGGATCGCCGAGCTCGGCATCATGCCGGCGGCGAAGGTGCGCTCGGCGCAGGTCGCCGTCACGCGCGTCGACCCCGAGATCTGGGTCTCACCCGACCCCGGCGAGGCCGTCGAGCGGGCCACCGGCGACGAGCGAGCGAAGGCGCTGTACGCCGACGAGATGGGACGGCCGCTGCCGATCGGTCTGGGCCGTGACGGGCTGCCGGTGCACGTGGACCTCGACTTCTTCGACGGGCGCAAGGGCGGTCACATGTCGATCAGCGGCATCAGCGGCGTCGCTACGAAGACCTCGTTCGCGCTGTTCTTCCTGCGGATGCTGACGGCGTCGCCGCACGTGCTGGGCGAGGGTGCGGCGAACCTGCGCGTCCTGGTCTTCAACGTGAAAGGCGAGGACCTGCTCTGGCTCGACCAGCCGAACCGGCTCTACGACGAGGCGGCGGCCGAGGGGTGGGCGGCGCTCGGTGTCGAGGCGACGCCGTTCCCGAGCGTCCGGTTCTGGGCGCCGCCGCGCCGGCGCTCCGGCGACGTCCTGCTGCCCGACACCGGCGGACGCCAGGAGGGCGTCGACGTCTTCACGTGGACGCCGCGGGAGTTCATCGACGAGGAGCTCCTGCGCTTCCTGTTCACCGACGCGAACGATCAGCGCAACCAGATCCCGTTCGTGCGCGATCGAGTGATCTCGCAGCTGAGACGATGGGCCGTGAACGTGACCGGGATGCCGGGAGCCGTCGCGCTCCGGCAGCCACCGCAGGGCGGTTGGAACCCGGGCGAGGAGGTCCAGGCCACCACCGAGGAGCTCCTGGTGAGGGACCTGCCGTCCCTGGTGGCCGCGCTCGAGGTCTTCCTCGAACCCGAGGACGGCTCGGACGCCGACCTCGCGTGGAGCGGCAGGGTGATGCCGGGAACGATCGGCGCGTTCATGCGACGCCTGCACCACTCGGCCGGGATCCTCGGACATGTCGTGCGCGCGGGCGCGAGCCATCGGATCGACCGGCGCTCGGCCAGCGTCACCGTCGTTGCTATCCAGTCCCTGCCCGAGCTCGCGCAGCGATTCGTGGTGGGCGCGCTGCTGGCGGAGACGTTCCAGGAGAAGGAGGAGTCGGGGCAGCGGCTCCCGTTGTCGGTCGTGGTGCTGGACGAGCTCAACAAGTACGCGCCGCGCGAGGGGCAGGGGCCCTTGAAGGACATGCTCGTCGACATCGCACAACGCGGGCGCTCGCTGGGCGTGCTGCTCGTCGGCGCCCAGCAGACCGCGAGCCGAGTCGCGTCCGAGGTCCTGGAGAACGCAGCGATCCGCATCAGCGGCCGCCTGGACGCCGCCGAGGCCGAGCGCGCCGAGTACGGCTGGATGCTGCCGTCCACGCGGGCGCGCGCCCGGCTGCTGAAGCCCGGCACCATGGTCGTGTCGCAGCCCGCGATCCCGGTGCCGCTCGTCGTCACCTTCCCCTTCCCGCCGTGGGCGACCAGGAAGGAGGAGGTGGCGGACGCCGGTGACGATCCGTTCGCCGGGCTGACGTGAGGGCCGCGCCCCGCCTCGACGCCGTCCTCCCTCCGCCGCGGCGTCCCCCCAGCTGATGCG
>JALYMB010000406.1 GCA_030773935.1 Actinomycetota bacterium
GCTCCGAGGTTCGCGCCGGCGAACGGCAGCCCGGCGAACAGGGCGACGGCCGCGATCAGGATCACGCCGGCCGCCGTTCGGTGCAGCCGGTACGCAACGAACACCGCCGCTCCCACCAGCAGTCCGATGTCCACGTTGGGAAGCCCGTAGAAGCGGCCCCCATCGAGCTCGGTCCCGCCCAGGAACGTGTGCAGGGCCGCCGTCCAGCCCAGGCCCGCCTCGAGGACGAACACCGCGAGGGTCGCGCCGCCCATCCAGGCCAGCGCCTCGAGCGTGCCCCGTGCGCGCGCGACCGGCACGAAGGCCGCGGTGCCGAGCACGGTGCCGCCGATCACGGCCGGCAGGACCGTTGCGTACGACAGCGTCGGCAGGTGCCCGGCCAGCAGCAGGGAGAGTGCGAGCGGCACCACCGCGATCGTGGTCCACGCGGCCAGCGACGACAGCCACGGAGGGACCGCGCGCCGCGCTGCAAGCAGGGCCACGCCGAACAGTCCCGCGAACGTGACGAAGAGGCCGGCCGTCGTCTGGATCGGCACCGACATCCGCCGGTTCACGAGGTACCGCTCGTACAGTTCGAGCGGTGGCGGCTCGTCGACGGGCTCGATCGCCGACCCGCCGGTCGCGCAGATGATGGACGCGAAGTCGCAGAGGGTCGCGCCGATGTCCTCGCTCACCACGACCCCGGCGCGTCGCGTGCTGTCGGACCTGAGAGACGACGGCGAGGCGCCGGAGCTCCACCTCGACGGTGCTGAGACGATCACCGCCCCGAGCTCGTCGCCCGGCAGCCCTGAGCCGTCGGACACGACCCAGACGGCCTCGCTCGCGATGTCGGGAGCGCGGGCGAGGTCCCGGAGCCGCACGCCGAGGGCGGCCAGTGCCTCCTCGCCCGATCCGAGGTCCTCCACCGCGACGGAGAGTTCCGGGATCCTTGCAACGGATCCGAGCTCGTCGCCGAGGCCCGCCGCGTGGCCGAGCAGGGCGGCGCCGCCCGTCGTGGCCAGCGCCCGCACGGCCTCGAGTTGGAGGAGCTCCTCGAGGCTCACCGCGTGCACCTGCAGCACCACCGAGCGAGTCGTCGGCGTGCCGGCGAACGCAGAGGATGGGCCGGCGGTCCCGACGAGCAGTACCGTTGCGGCGGCGACGAGAGCCGCTCGCCTCACGGGCGCGAGGAGGAGAACTCCCGCTCGCGCCGAACCTCGGCGCCCAGGGCGGTCAGCTTCGCCTCGAAGTCCTCGTAGCCGCGGTCCACGTGATGGACGTCGGATACCTCGGTCTCACCCTCGGCCGTCAGCGCCGCGATCACCATGGCGGCCCCCGCGCGGATGTCGAGTGCCCGCACCGGCGCCGCCGACAGACGCTCGACCCCTCGGATCACGGCGTGGTGCCCCTCGGTTCGCACGTCGGCTCCCATCCGGACGAGTTCGTCCACGAAGAGGAAGCGACTGTCGAACACGTTCTCCGTGGCGATGCTGGTGCCGGCCGCCGTCACGAGCACGGCCATCATCAGGGGCTGGAAGTCCGTGGCGAGTCCGGGGTAGGGCAACGTCACGAAGTCGACGGCCCGGGCGCGCTCGGCCTGGCGGATCCGCACGCCCGCCTCCGTGAGATCGACCTGCGCGCCCACGTCGGCGAGCTTCACCAGGGCGAGCTCCAGGTGGTCGGCGCGCGCCCCGACCAGCTCCACGTCGCCCTGCGTGGCCACGGCCGCCATCGCGAACGTGCCGGCCTCGATCCGGTCCGGGATCGTGGCATGGTCGGCCGGGACGAACGTGTCGACGCCCTCGATCTCGATCGTGCTGGATCCGGCGCCGGAGATCCGGGCGCCCATCGATACGAGGAACGCCGCCAGGTCGGCGATCTCCGGCTCGCGGGCGGCGTTGTCGATCACGGTGGTGCCGCGCGCGGCGACGGCCGCCATGAGGAGGTTCTCCGTGGCGCCCACGCTCGGATACTCGAGGGTGATGGCCGCGCCCCGCAGCTGCCGGGCGCGCGCGTGGAGGAAACCGTGCTCCATCGAGATCTCCGCACCCATCCGTTCGAGGCCCTTGAGGTGGAGGTCGATCGGGCGCGATCCGATGTTGTCGCCCCCCGGCAGCGCCACGCGAGCCTCGCCGCGCCGAGCCAGCAACGGCCCCAGCACCACGATCGACGCACGCATCTGACGAACCAGCTCGTAGGGCGCCTCGACCGACGTCAGGTCCGAGCCGTCGATCGTGACCCGGTCGGCCTCCCAGGCGACGCCGAGGCCCATGTGCTCGAGGAGCTCGCCCATGAGGCGGCAGTCCATGATCCGAGGCACCCGGGAGATCGTGCAGCGGCCCGGCGCGAGGAGCGCGGCCGCCATCAGCTTGAGCGCGGAGTTCTTGGCACCCGAGATCCGCACCCGCCCGGCCAGGGGCGTTCCACCGGTGACGAGGAGTCGGTCCATGGTCACCGATTGTAGGTGGCCACACGCCGCTGGCCCGCAGGCGGCGGTACGGATCCCGAGGCGAAGCGGACGGACGGTGCCTAGGCGCGCAGCGCCACCCGCGCGGCGGCCCTTTCGAGCGCGCCCTTGGCCTCGTCGTCGTCGCGGCCCTGCAGCTCCTGCTGCGCGCGGGCGGCGGCATCGAAGTCGATCTCCGACTCCAGCTGGGCCTGGGTGGCCATCACGTCGACGCGCGTGCCCTCCTCGCCCGACGTGACGTGCATGAAACCGCCGTCCACGACCGCCCGGAGCTCTTGCCCACCCTCCTCCTGGATCCGCAATGGCCCCACGGCGAGCTGGATCAACAGCGGCTCGTGCCCACCCAGGATCCCCACCTCGCCCGCCACACCGCGCGCGATCACCATCTCGGCGGGACCGGCCCAGACCTCGCGCTCGGGCGTGACGACATGGACCTCGACGGTCACGGCTACGCGGCCTCCATCGTCTTGGCCTGCGCCACGGCCTCGTCGATCCCGCCGACCAGCAGGAAGGCCTGCTCGGGCAGGTCGTCGTACTCCCCCTCGCACAGTCCGCGGAACGACGTGATCGTCTCGGCCACCGGCACGTACTTGCC
The DNA here is from genome assembly GCA_030773935.1 of Actinomycetota bacterium. Taxonomy (GTDB): domain Bacteria; phylum Actinomycetota; class UBA4738; order UBA4738; family HRBIN12; genus JALYMB01. Next base: position 3,042 of record JALYMB010000406.1, read on the forward strand.
CGGGATCCCCGTGAACTGCTCGGCCACGAAGAACGGCTGGCTGAGGAACTTCTGGATCTTGCGGGCGCGCGCCACGATGACCTTGTCCTCCTCGGACAGCTCGTCGATCCCGAGGATCGCGATGATGTCCTGCAGGTCCTTGTAGCGCTGCAGGATCTCCTGCACGCGGCGCGCGACGTCGTAGTGCTCCTGCCCGACGTACCGCGCGTCCAAGATCCGGCTCGTGGAGTCCAGCGGGTCCACAGCCGGGTAGATCCCGAGCGACGCGATATCGCGACTCAGCACGGTTGTGGCGTCGAGGTGCGCGAACGCCGTGTGCGGCGCCGGGTCCGTGATGTCGTCGGCCGGGACGTAGATGGCCTGCAGCGAGGTGATCGAGCGGCCCTTGGTCGAGGTGATGCGCTCCTGCAGCTCGCCCATCTCGTCGGCCAGGGTGGGCTGGTACCCCACAGCGCTCGGCATCCGGCCGAGCAACGTGGACACCTCCGAGCCCGCCTGCGTGAACCGGAAGATGTTGTCCACGAACAGCAGCACATCCTTGCGCTCCACGTCGCGGAAGTACTCTGCCATCGTGAGCGCCGACAGCGCCACCCGCAGCCGCACCCCGGGCGGCTCGTCCATCTGCCCGAAGACCAGCGCGGTCTTCTCCAGCACGCCGGACTCGCTCATCTCCAGGAACAGGTCGTTGCCCTCGCGCGTGCGCTCGCCGACGCCGGCGAAGACCGACACCCCGCCGTACTGCTCCGCCTGGCGGCGGATCATCTCCTGGATGATCACGGTCTTGCCCACACCTGCGCCGCCGAACATGCCGATCTTTCCGCCCTGCACGTAGGGCTCCAGCAGGTCGATCACCTTGATGCCGGTCTCCAGCATCACGGACTTGGGCTCCAGCTCGTCGAAGGGCGGGCTGTCCCGGTGGATCGGCCAGCGATCGGCCGCGTGGATCTGGTCCGCCGTGGTGTCCAGCGGCTCACCCAGCACGTTGTAGACGTGACCGAGGACGCCCTCGCCGACCGGCACGCTGATCGGGGCGCCCGTGTTGGTCACCGGGGCGCCGCGCACGAGACCGTCGGTGGGCTTCAGTGCCACCGTGCGGACCTGGGAGTCGCCGATGTGCTGGGCCACCTCGCAGGTGATCGTGGTGGTGTGACCGCCCAGGTCGACGTCCACCGTGAGCGCCGTGTTGATCTCCGGCAGCTCTCCCGGCGGGAACTCCACGTCGACCACCGGGCCGATCACCCGCACCACCCGTCCGTTCGCGTGACCGTTCTCGTCTGCCATCTCATTCACTCCCCGGATGCCGACGACAGGGCCTCGGCCCCGCCGACGATCTCGCTGATCTCGGTCGTGATCTCGTCCTGGCGGGCGCGGTTCGCCTGCCGGGTAAGGATCTTGATGATGTCCTCCGCGTTCTCGGTGGCCGCCTTCATGGCCCGGCGCCGCGCGGCGTTCTCCGACGCCGCGGACTCCAGCATCGCCGCGTACACCTTCGTGATGACGTACTGGGGCAGCAGATGATCCAGGATCTGTGCCGGCTCCGGCTCGAACAGGTACTCGGCGGCGACGGTTCCGGCGCCGGTGCCCGAGACCTCCTCCCGGGCGATCGGCAGGAACCGCTTCCGCGTGGCGCGAAGCGTGAAGGCTGAGCGGAAGTCGGTGTACGCCGCGAACAGCTCATCGATCTCGTGCGCGGCGAAGTCCTCGATCAAGGCCCGACCGATCTCCTGGGCCTTCTCGTACGGCGGGACCTCGCTGAAGCCCTGCCACGTGTTGCGCATTGGCACCCCCCGGAAACGGAAGTACCCCACCCCCTTCTTGCCGATCACGTACACGACCGGCTCCAGGCCGCGTCGGCGTACGTCGGCGATCGTCTGCTCGGCGATCTTGAGCACGTTCGAGTTGTACGAGCCCGCCAGGCCCCGGTCGGACGTGACGACGAGCACGCCGGCCTTCGCGGGTTCCTCCCGCTCCTCCAGCAGCGGGTGGGAGATGCTGCCGGACCGACCGGCCAGATCCTCCATGGCGCTCGTGAGCTGGTTCGCGTAGGGCCGTGACGCCTCGACGCGAGCCTGAGCCTTCACGATCCGCGAGGACGCGATCAACTCCATCGCCCGGGTGATCTTCATCGTCGATTGGACCGAGCGGATCCGCCGACGGACGACGCGAAGTTGGGCCCCCATGCGCTACGGCGCCGGGGCGTCGGTCGCATCGGCCGGCCCCGGCTCCTCCTCGGACTCCTGCGTGCCCTCCCCGGGCGTCTCGTCGGGCGTCTCGTCGGGCGTCTCGTCGTCGGCTGAGGACATCCGATCCCAGCCCACGTCGGGCTTGACCTCGTCGGGTGGGGTGGTGCGCCCGAGTCCCGACTCGGAGCCCGCACCCTCGCCCGTGGGGACGAACGTCTCGACATAGGCCTCGATCGCCGCCTTCAGCGAGGCCTCGGTCTCCTCCGACAGGTCGCCGGTCGTGCGGATCGCCTCGAGGATGTCCTGATTCCGCGTGTCGAGGTACTCGTTCAAACCGGTCACGAAGCGCTTGGCGTCCTCGACCGGCTGGGCATCGAGGTAGCCGCCGGTGGCCGCGTAGATCATCACGACCTGACGCTCCGCGGGCACCGGCTCGTACTGGGCCTGCTTGAGGATCTCCACGACGCGGGCCCCGCGCGAGAGCTGCTGCTGCGAGGCCTTGTCCAGCTCGGAGCCGAACTGCGCGAACGCCTCCAGCGCACGGAACTGCGCGAGGTCGATGCGCAGCCGTCCTGCCACCTGCTTCATGGCCTTGATCTGCGCGGCGCCGCCGACGCGGGACACCGAGATGCCGACGTTGATGGCGGGCCGCACACCGGAGAAGAACAGCTCCGGCTCGAGGTAGATCTGGCCGTCGGTGATCGAGATGACGTTCGTCGGGATGTACGCCGAGACGTCACCACCCTTGGTCTCGATGATCGGGAGCGCGGTCAGGGAGCCGCCGCCGAGCTCGTCGTTCAGCTTCGCAGCTCGCTCCAGAAGGCGCGAATGCAGGTAGAACACGTCGCCCGGGTAGGCCTCGCGACCCGGCGGGCGGCGCAGCAGCAGGGAGAGCGTGCGGTAGGCGGTGGCCTGCTTGGACAGGTCGTCGTAGACGATCAGCGCGGCCTGACCGTCGTACATCCAGTGTGCGCCGAGCGCGGCGCCGGCGTAGGGCGCCAGGTATTGGAAGGGCGCCGGGTCGGAGGCGGAGGCGTTCACGACCACGGTGTACTCCAGCGCGCCGTTCTCACGCAGGGTCTCGACCACCTCCGCAACGGTGGAGGCCTTCTGCCCCACCGCGACGTAGATGCACTTCACGGCCTTGTCGGTCCCCCAGTTCTCACGCTGGGCGATGATGGCATCGATCGCCACGGCGGTCTTGCCGGTCTGCCGGTCCCCGATGATCAGCTGGCGCTGGCCGCGCCCGATCGCCGTCATGGCGTCGATCGCGACGATGCCCGTGTACAGCGGCTCCTTCACCGGCTGGCGCGACACGACGTTCGGCGCCTGCACCTCGAGGTTGCGTTCATCGTCGGCTTGGATCGGTCCCTTGCCGTCCAGCGGGCGCCCGAGGCCGTCCACGACCCTGCCGAGGAACCCGTCCCCCACGGGCACGGACAGGATCTTGCCGGTCTGCTTGACCGGGTCACCCTCCTCGATGTGGGAGGCCTCCCCCAGGATGATGCAGCCGATCTCCTCCTCGTTGAGGTTCAGCGCCACGCCGAGGATGCCGCCGGGGAACTCGAGCAGCTCGTTGGCCATGGCACGTGGGAGGCCACGCACGCGTGCGATGCCGTCGCCGGTCTCGATCACGCGCCCCACCTCCTCGCGGTCGACCGACGGCGTGTAGCTCTCGACGTTCTTCCGGAGCGCCTCGGCGATGGATGCGGGATCGAAGGTCAAGGCCATCAGGTCAGCTCCCCAGTTGCTGCTTCGCGTCCTCGAGACGACTCGCCACCGAGCCGTCGAACACCTCGTCGCCCACGTGGGCGATCACGCCGCCGATGACGGAGGGATCCACCACGACCTTGACCTCGACCTCGAGTCCGGTGGCCGCGGACAGAGCGGCGGCGATCTTCGCCCGCCGCGCCTCCGTGAGGGGCACGGCCGTGCGGACCTCCGCCAGAACGTGACGGCGGCGCTCAGCCGCGATGGTTGCCAACTCGTGGACGATCGCGCCGAGCTCCTTGGCCCGGCCCGATGCGACGATGAACCTCGCGATGTTCCTGGTCACCGGGTGGGATCGGTCGTCCAACAGATCGTCGATCACGGCCTCCTTGTTCGCCACCGGCAGGCCGGCATCGGTGAGCGCCTCGCGCAGGGCCGTGTTCTGCTCCACGGTGGCGGAGAAGGCGAACAGCTCCTCCTCGACCCTATCGAGAACCCCCTCGGCCTCCGCGACGGTGAACAGCGCCTGCGCATAGCCGTGAACGAGATCGTCCTTCGCCACGGTCAGCCCTGTCCGTTCCCGCCGGCAGTGATCTCGTCGATGTATCGCTCGATCAGCCGCTCGTGGGAGGAGGCGTCCAACGACTCGCCGACCACGCGGCCGGCGAGCTCGACGGCGAGCTCCGCGACCTGGGCACGCAGCTCCTGGAACACGCGGTCCCGCTCCGCCCGGATCTCTTCTTGAGCCCGGGCCACGGTGGCCTGCGCCTCCTCCTCCGCCTTGGCCTGGAGGTCGTTGCGAAGCTGCTCCGCGGTCTTTCGCGCCTCCTCGATGATGCGGCCGGACTCTTCCCTCGCCCCGGCGAGCTGCTCGCGGTACTCGGCCAGGATGCCGTCGGCCTCCTTCCGCGTCTGCTCGGCCCGTTCGAGCTCTCCCTGGATCTTCTGCCGCCGCTCCTCGAGCAGCGTATTGACGCGCGGGAGCACCCACTTCCACATGAAATAGAAGAGGATCGCGAAGGCGATCGCACCCACGACGAGCTCCGACCAGTGCGGGTAGAGGTCCTGCTTGTCGTTGACCGGTTCCGTCGCCGCGAGGAGCGCGAGGATCGTTGCCACCACGGTTCGGCTCCTCTCCTTAGATGATGAACGAGAAGGCGATGCCGAACAGCGCCAGCGCCTCGATCAGCCCGATGCCGATGAACATCGTGGCTCGAACCTGGCCCGCGTACTCCGGTTGACGGGCCATCGCCTCGACGGACTTGCCGATCAGCACGCCGAGCCCGATGCCCGGGCCGATCGCGGCCAGTCCGATGACGAGTCCCCTGCCGACCGTCTTGATCGAGTCGAGGTTTCCGGTCACCTCCGCCAGCAAACGCATCATCCCAACGCCTCCTTCGTTAATGTTCCTCGGCCATCGCGCCGCCGATGTAGGAGGCGGTGAGTATGGCGAAGATGAACGCCTGAAGTACGGACACGAAGACCTCGAAGCCCACAAGAGCGACGGCGAGCGCGAACGAGAACGGGGCGACGACGACGAGCAGCCCCCCTTGCAGCAGAGCGATCGTCCCCAGGAAGAACACGGCCAGCAGGAAGTGACCGGCGAGGAAGTTGGCCCAAAGACGGACGGACAGCGTGACCGGCCGGATCAGGATGCCGGTCACGAACTCGATCGGCACCAGCAGCACGTACAGGATCGCCGGCGCGCCCGGCGGGAAGAGCACGTGCTTCATATACCCCACGAATCCGTGCTTCCTGATCCCCACCACGTTGTAGGTGACCCAGGCCACGATGGCCATGACCAGCGGGAACGCGATCCGGCTGTTGGACGAGAAGTTGATGCCCGGCACGACCTCGAAGATGTTCCAGAAGAAGATCGCGAAGAACAGGGTCGCGAGCAACGGCATGAAGCGAGCTGAGTCGGGACCGAGCATGGGCACCGCGATGTTGTCGCGGACGAACTCGATCCCGATCTCCGCCATGCTCTGAAGTCGCCCGGGGACGACGTTCGGCTTCCGCAGGGCGAAGAAGAAGAAGGCCAGGAAGAGCACGAGTCCGAACAGGAGCAGGAAGAAGATGAAGTTGAGGCAGAACGACACGCCTCCGATCCCGATGGACGGCCCCCAGCAACCCCAGACGAAGTCCTTCGTCGTGGGCGGCTCGAACGTGACCAGGATCGGCAGCAGTCCCATCACCGGCGCGCGTCCCCTCCGGCGGCGGGGAAGGTCCACAGGTCCGCCTGCATGCGGCCGGAGAGGAGCTTCATCTCCACCCCCAGCAGAACGATCGTGGCGGGAACGAGCGCGGCGACGAAGGCCGTGACCGAGAACCAGGCGAACTGTTCCAGCAGCACGATCACCACGACGATGACCGCGAGCCGCAGGATGAACCCGCCAAGACCGACCGCGTAGAGCACGACCGGGGAGATGCCGGCCGCCCACGCGAGCGAGGAACCGTGCGCGAGGAAGTTGAGGTACACCACCACGATCCCGATGGCGGCCGACCAGCCCGCAGCGGGACCGTCCAGGAGCGTTCCGGCAGCGAAGGCGACCGCCGCCACGGGGAGCGCGAACGGCGAGATCCGCCGGATCAGTTCGCGCTCGGGCTCAGCTCCCGCCACCCTCTCCCCTCCCGTATCGCAACCAGACGATGTAGGTCGCACCGACAGCCCCGAGCACGAAACCGACCGTCACGAACACGTGCTGCGTTCCCAGCAACCGGTCCAGCAGGTACCCCAGGCCGCCCCATGCCGTGATGCCGCCGACCATGGTTCCGGTGATCGCCCAGCCGGTCGCCATGCCCCCCCAGGACTCGTTCCGCTGATCCCTGGCGGTCATGGGCGTCACAGTATAGGCGGGCCCCTCAGGCAGCGTCAAAATCGCAAGAGGGTCGTTTCCGCAGGTCAGGGGCTATTTCCTCGCCAGCTTGTGAAAGCTTTCACGAGCGATCCGGCCGGTTCGACCCCCGGCTCTCCGATCATGCCGCGGACCGGTGTGCCCTGGCGAGGTTCACACCCGCGAGCAACACGCCGACGCCGAACAGGATCGATCCCCAGACGTTCACCTGTGGCGGCACGCCGAGCCTGCTGGCACCGAAGACCCATGTCGGGAACGTGTTGGTCTGCCCGCGCACGAAGTTCGTGATGACGAAGTCGTCCAGCGACAGGACGAACGACAGCAGGAATCCCGCCACGATGCCGGGCAGGATCAGCGGCAGGGTGATCTTGAAGAACGTGACGACCGGTGGCGCGAACAGGTCCTGGGCGGCATCCTCCAGGGACCGGTCGAGCCCCTGGACGCGCGCCCGCACCGTGATGGCCACGAAGGGGATCGAGAACGCGATGTGGGAGAACAGGATCGTGGGATAGCCGATGAAGACCGTCAATCCGGCGGGGTGCGTCACGTTGGTCTGCACGAACATCGTGAGCAGCGCGGAGCCCAGCACGATCTCCGGGATGGCGATCGCCAGGAACACGACGAAGTTCACCAGCGCCCGCCCGCGGAACGGATAGCGCCCCAACACCAGGCCGATGAACGAGCCCAGAACCGACGCGATCAGGGAGGCCGGGATCGCGACCTTGATGGAGGTCGCAAGCGCCGCGTTCAGGTCGGGGAACTCCCGGTAGGCCTTCCACCAGTTCAGCGTGCAGCACGTGAACTCCGGGACCTGCCGCTCCCCCCGGATGTTGTTGAAGCTGTACAGGATCATGAGGAAGACCGGGCTGGCGAGGTACACGATCATCCCGATCGTGAAGACGGGAAGGATGTAGTACGTCCACCGGCGCCGCGTCACGCGCAGCGGCGGGAGGTCCGGTGATACGGCGTGCCGGGGTGCGGTGGCGACACTGCTCATGCCTTCGCCACCGCCGCGAGCGTCTCGTCCTCGGTCCCGAGGAGCCTGGCATAGACCAGCGCCAGGACCAGCATGCCCAGCATCAGGATCACCGAGAGCGCCGCCGCGTCCGGGTACTGGAACTCGGTGAGGAACTTGGATTGGATGACCTGCCCGATCATGAAGGTCCGGGAGCTGCCGAGGACCGCCGAGTTGACGTAGTCGCCGGTGGCAGGCACGAACGTCAAAATCACCGCGGCGAACAGGCCCGGGAACGACAGCGGCAGCACGACCTTGCGGAACGCCTCGAAACGGGTGGCGTACAGGTCTTTGGCCGCCTCAACCAGACGCCGATCGATGCGATCCAGCGAGACGTAGAGCGGCAGCGCGGTGAACGGCAGGAAGTTGTACGTGATGCCCGCGATCACCGCCACGGGGCCCGCCAGCACCCGGAAGTTCTGCGGGAGCAGCCCCAGGTTCTTCAGGGGCCCGAACAACAGGCCGGTGTCGCCCAGGATGAACTTCCACTGCACCGTCCGGATCACGAACGACACGAAGAACGGCACCAGGATCATGAAGAACAGCGTGGACTTCCAGCGGCCGCCGTAGAAGGCGATCCAGTACGCCATGGGGTACGCCAGCAGGATCGCGATGGTGGTGGCGATCCCCGAGTAGGCGATGGACCGTACGTAGAACGACCGGTACTGGGAGAACACGTCGGAGTAGTTGGAGATCTCCCACGTGAACTTGAAGCCACCGGACAGCAGGCCGCCCGACTGCAGAGAGGTGTACACCACCAGGATCAGGGGCAGGAGGAAACCGACGATCAGGTAGATGCCACCGGGCCCAAGCAGCGCGTACGGGACCATCCTGCGCCGCCGCCCGAGCGTCCGGTCGGTCCGCTGCGGGGGCGGTCCGGACGACTCGGGAACGGCGGCCGTGCTCACCGGGACGGGACCCGCCCGCTCAGCTCTCGGAGATCGGCAGGAAGATGGAGTCCCACTCCGACCGCTCGTCGTCGGTGGTGAGCTCGCGTCCGAACGACACCTTGGCGAACATGGCGTCGTCCGGCCACAGCAACGTGCTCTCCGCCATCTCCGAGAGCGCGGTGGCCGTCGCCTTGTCGGGCTCCTTCTTGGCGTGCGCGGCGATCAGGTCCTTGACCGCAGGCACCGGCGACATGTACCCCACCCACTCCGTGATCAGCTGGGCGATCTCAGGCTTGTAGACGTAGTCCATGAGCTGGAGCGCTCCGGCGGGATTGGCGGAGTTCGCCGGGATCAGCATGTTGTCGATCCACAGGAGCGACCCGCCGCCGGGCGTCGACGCCCCGGGGTCGGGCACGATGAACTCGAACGGGTACCCCTCCCAGAGCTTGTAGTACAGGACGTCGCCCGACCAGGCCATGGTGGCCTTGAGGTTCCCCGCCACGAAGTCGTCGATGTAGCCCTGGTCGTAGTAGACGCGGACGGTCCCCGAGTCCTTCTGCATCTGGAGCCAGGCCGCCGCCTCCTTCCAGTCATCGGGCGTCGAGACCTTCGGGTCGATGCCCAGGTTGATCATCACGACGTCGGACATGTCGGCCTTCAGCATCCCGACGGAGTTGGTGCCGACGACGTCGGGGTTGGCGAGGTCGTCCAGCGAGGTGACCGGCCGGGAGACCTTCGTGGTGTCGAAGCCGATCCCGGTCACGCCCGACTGCCACGCCATCGAGAACTTGTTGCCCGGGTCGTACGCCGGGTCCGTGGCGAAGTCCGCGGCGTTCGCGTCGAAGTTCGGACGCATGGAGGGATCGAGCGGGGTCACCCACTCGTTCTGGGTGAGGTTGATGAACTCGCGACCGTTCGTGATCACGATGATGTCCCAGCCCGTGTCCTGACCCGCCTGAAGCTGCGGGAGGAGCTCACCGAAGAACGAGGCGTTGTCGTTGATGACCGTCTCGTAGTTCACCGTGATGCCGGTGTCCGCCTTGAACTTGTCCAGGGACGGGTGGTACTTCTCGCCGGTGTCGTGGTTCTTCGCGGTGTCGATGTAGATAGGCCAGTTGGCGAAGTTGATCTCCGTACCCGGCTCGGCGCCGAAGTCCACGGAGCCTCCAGCGGCCGGACTCGTCC